>CAZJIU010000087.1:0-1934 GCA_964546145.1 uncultured bacterium | reverse complement strand
ACCTCATGACCGTTTAGATAAACGATAGCGCCGTCGTCCCGCAGGAGCTGGATAGTCAGACTTTCTACATTTGAAATGTCGGCAATCTCGAAAGTTGTTCGAAAATAGGTAGTAATGTATTTGTTATTCTGATTTGAACCATAGCTGACCACTGTAATCTCATCATCATCGCCATAGCCGAGCTGGGCATTTCCAGTTTTCCAGGTGCTATCATCAAAGCCGGGGGTATTCCATGTGTCGCCCGGAGACGTGCCATTGTCAAAATATTTCCAAACAGCGCCCCGATTAAGAAGGGTTTGAGACGTTGAGGCAGCTGCACGCCAGCCTTCAAAAAGGTAACCGGCATTTGCCTGGGCAACCAGTGGGACAGTCATGTTTTTAAAGAACGTTCCCGTATAATTTTGGCTGATGGAGGTTTTTTCGCCAAGCCGGACTGTTCCATAGCCTGAAGGTGTAACCTGGATGTACAGTGGCAGAGTACCATCAAGGTTGAAGAAATCTACGATTTGTTGCATAACGATTCCAGGACGTTCCTCGGCAATACTGCGCATGGTGGCGACACTTGTCTGCCAGGTAGTTATGGAAGGAATTCCGCAGACATTATTGCCGCATTCGTTCTTCCAGCGTTCGCTATGTCGCGGAATTTCAGGAGCAATAACGGCCTGCAAGCTGTCAAGAATTGGGGTGGTTTGATCCGGTTGGAATCCGTCGTTTAAGTATTCGGTAAATCGTTGGATAAATTTTTGTTCGAAATTTTGATTGGCCAGCAATGCCCGGAAAAAGGGTAGCATTTGCGACATTTCTTCCAGGGCGTTAAAGGTCAAATCGCGCATACCGCGATCCATATCAAAGACCAACCACTGCCATTTTCCATCGTTAGTGCGCGGGCGCCACAAGCGGATATTATGTGCCCAGCTGGTGTTACCCATAAAAGTTTCTGCAATAACATAATCGATAAAATTATCAATATCTATCATATCGGCGATAATGTCATAGTTAGTCTGAATTGCCAGATCGTTGTTCTCAATAAAATCTATCAAAGCATTATATTGTTCCAAATCCCCGGCAATTACTTCGGTGCCTCCTTGCGGTCTGACATCCAGAAAAATCAAATCAACATTATCTGGATCAACCGCATGGTGGGTTGCTAGGTAATCCTCACTGTATTTTTCCCGGATATTATGAATACCCCAATATTCACCGTTGATAAAAAGCACCGCCGGACGGTATTCCTGGGTATCCAGATTTATATTACGCCGAATTACGGTTTGGATGAAGGCATCACGAAACATTGTAAGATGCCAGTCGTCGCTGGAGCTGCGCAAAACGAAGGAATAAAACCTTTGAACACCTTCCCTTCCAAAAAGCGGGTAATCAAGTTCGTCTGATAGAAAGATACCAAGAGATTTTTGAGGAATGTAAATTGCTGTATGTCCGAACAAGCGGATATCAATGTCATCCTCAAAACCAAGACGACCGCTGGTATCCAGAAAATCAATATGTGCCGGCCGCTTCCATTCTCGTCTCGATGCGATATTTATATCATTATAAATGCCTTTATCATTACTCCAAAGATTTTCAGGGTCAGTGGAAAGGGAGACCACCGGCAAGATCGTCTGTTCATTGATGAAATAGGAGCGGGTCAGAACCGGACCCGGCAGCCGGTCTTGTTCATAAACCCGGGCTCTCAGGATGGTGTTGGTGGTAATAGCAAGAGGTGCCTGATATTCAGCCGATTGGCTGTTAGGAATGGATCCATCCAATGTATAGCGAATCGTACCGCCTATGGAATTGGATAGTGTAACGGTCTGGCTCCCCGAATACAATCCCGAAGTTAGCGAAAAGGCCGGTGGTTGGGATTGAGACTTGGTTGCAAGCCCGGGGGTAGTGTTGGCGGTTCCCGGAGTCGGCTGAGAAAAGTAAAACCATTCGGC
>CAZJIU010000086.1:5779-9019 GCA_964546145.1 uncultured bacterium | reverse complement strand
GTCAGTATCAAAAAGCCATTCATTGTTTGGAGCAAATTTTAAAAGAAGATCCCAACATCGTGTCAGTCCATTATCATCTGGCACTGTCTCATCTGGGGCTCAACAACCGCGATTTAGCTATTCAGCATTTGCAGAAGGTCATCGAACTCGATCCGGAGCATTGTGATGCGAAACAGCGTTTGCTGGAACTGACGGAATCGGAGGATTTATATACTTTTGAAGTTCCGCCGCTGTGAGAATAATTATTCCTACGATGTGCTTACTTTAGCTGAATTGTTGAACGAATAAATTAAATATTGGAGTATAGCAGATAATGAAAAAGATCCATTTGAATCTGAGCAATCTTGATGAAGTTTTTCCTGACCATTTCACCCCGGAGCAAATTGCGAAGGGCAAGACTCTGTTTTATAAGAAACTGGCAGAAATGTCTCACCGATTTTATGGCGGTAAAATCCAGACCGCACCCAAGGTCGGCGTTTTTGGATTCAATTGGTTTAATGTCTGGTACACGCCGGGAGTTTCCCAGGTTTCGACCATGATCCGGGACGATAATATAAGGTCTTTTGAGCTGTCAAATCGCGGCAATCTGGTTGGAATTGTTTCCGATTCAACCCGCGTTCTTGGTGATGGGAATGTGACTCCTCCCGGTGGTTTAGGGGTCATGGAGGGCAAAGCTTTATTGATGAAATATCTTGGTGGGATAGATGCGGTAGCGTTATGTGTTGACAGTCGTGATGAAAAAGGTTTGAACAGCGCCGCTAAATTGATTGATTATGTCAAGATGTGCCAGCCCAGTTTTGGCGCGATTAATCTAGAAGATATCTCCCAGCCGAATTGTTATCGGGTTCTGGATGTGTTGCGGGAAGAGTGTGAAATTCCAGTCTGGCACGATGATGCTCAGGGAACGGCTTGTGTGACTTTAGCCGGTCTGATTAATGCCTTGAAACTGGCAGAGAAGGAGATCGGCGAAGTAAAAATCACGATGTTGGGAGCTGGTGCTTCGAATACGACCATTGCCAGAATCATCATTGCGGCTGGCGGTGATCCGCAAAAGATCACGCTCTTCGACTCCCGGGGAGGACTGCACCGGAATCGGAAAGATATCAAAGCCGATCCGCGGTTTTATCGCAAATGGGAATTATGCCAGTCAACAAACCCAAAATGTATTACTGATTTTGCGGAATCATGTAAAGGTGCCGATGTGTTGATTTCGCTCTCTACACCAGGCCCGAATATCGTTAAGCCGGAATGGATCAAATCCATGGCTGACAAAGCGATAGTATTTGCTTGTGCCAATCCGGTGCCCGAAATCTATCCCTATGCTGCCAAACAGGCGGGAGCTTTTATCGTTGCGACCGGTCGTGGTGATTTTCCGAACCAGGTGAATAATTCACTGGGTTTTCCGGGAATTTTAAAGGCGGCGCTGATGGTTAGAGCCCGGAAAATTACTGATGAAATGGCCATTGCGGCGGCTAATTCATTAGCCGATTTTGCCGCGAATCGGGGAATCAGTCCGGATGATATTATTCCCAAAATGGATGAGGTTAACATATTTCCCCACGAGGCAGCTAATGTTGCGGTAGAAGCTGTTAAAAGCGGGATTAGTCGTAAAGCTCTGACTTATGCAGAAGCATATCAGTTGGCCAAAAGAGATATCGAATACTCACGCTCACTACTCCGAGCAATGATTGATGATGGATTCATCCAGACGCCTTCGGACGAAATTTTGCAAGAGACTCTGGATTGGGCAATCAGGCAGGTATAAATCCAGTAAACTGTACCAAAAAATTGACATTCCAAAGGTAATCCGGGATTCCGATGGAAAACCCCATTGCAGCATTTAATAACCGAAAATAATAGATAAGTTTATTTTCCGGTGATCACTTTCTTTAAGACTCTTCCCAGTTCGTACAAATCGTAAGGTTTAGCGACAACACCCTTAAAACCATATTGACTAAAGTTTGACATAATCGGATCAGTAGAATATCCGCTGGAGACTATTACTTTTGCGTCAGGATCAATTGCAAGTAGCTGACTGATGGCTTTTTTGCCGCCCATTCCTCCTGGGATTGTCAGATCCATAATAATGGCATCATAGGGTTGGTTTGCTGCGAGACTTTGCTGATACTGCGCAAGCGCCTCGCGGCCATCTTTAACCGCATTAACTTCATATCCCAGGTGGCGGATCATTTCGGCAACAACTTCACGGACGATTTTCTCATCGTCCACCACCAGTACTCGACCCTCTCCGAGCGGTTGTTCCTCACTCACATGTTCATGCACCTCAGCAGCCGCTTCGGTAGCCGGGAGATAGACGGTGAAAATTGAACCTTTTCCCAGTTCAGAAACTACCTCAATTTTGCCATTATGGTTTTTGACAATTGAAAAAGCTGTAGCCAATCCCAGACCACTGCCGCGTTTCTTGGTTGTAAAATAAGGATCAAAAATTTTTGACAGATGTTCGCTGGGAATCCCAATACCTTGATCAGTAATACTGATCTTGACGTATTTACCGGGATTCAAGGACCTAACAATATTAGCCTCAGCAAGATAATTTTCAACCTGGATATTGATAATCCCGCCCTCTGGCATGGCTTGGTCGGCGTTGATGATGATATTATTCAGCACCTGATTGATCTGGCCTTCGTCCGCTTCTACAGCCCAGAGATCGGCAGCTCTTTGAATGATACTTTTTGCTTTTGAGCCTGCGAGAACGAATTTAGCAGACTCCTCGATTAGGTTAGCAATGTCAGTAATCTTTTTAATCGGCAATCCACCCTTTGAAAAAGTTAGCAGTCGCTGAGTCAAGTCACGCGCGCGCATGACTGCTTTTTCGGCTTCGCTCAAACGCTCATTGATTATTTCATCATCTTTGGCATAGATGCGAGCCAGGGATACATTTCCCAGAATGCCGGTGAGAATATTGTTAAAATCGTGGGCAATACCACCCGCCAACATGCCGATTGATTCCAGTTTTTCGCTGCGCAGTAACTCCTGTTCAATCTTTTTATGATCGGTGATATCTTGGATTTGAACTAAATAATTGAAAACTGATCTCTCAGTGTGGAATGGTGCAATCAGCACATTCAGATAAATAGTACCACGGTGGGAATGGGGAGATTGCCAGTTATCAAAATTGATCTCCTGTTCAAATTTTACCGTTTTACGCTGAAATAGATTTTTTTTGGTACTATTTTTCATGATAGCGATTTCGAACAAATTAATTTGTTGAATAAGTTG
>CAZJIU010000086.1:0-5679 GCA_964546145.1 uncultured bacterium | reverse complement strand
TGGTACTATTTTTCATGATAGCGATTTCGAACAAATTAATTTGTTGAATAAGTTGCCTGTCAGTAATGTCGAGAATATTGAAGAATTCGGAGTTGCACTCAATAAAATTCCCGTTTGTATTATAGAGAGCTATACCAACCGGGGAATCTTGGAAGACCGAGCGGAAGCGCTCCTCGCTCGCCCGGAGAGCTACATCGGCCTGTTTGCGTTCAATTAATACTCCGATTTGATTCGAGATAAATTTCAATACTTCAAGATCGTTTTGATGATAGGCGTTTTGATTAGTATAGCTCTGGACGACGACTGCGCCAAGCACCTCGTTCCTGAACATAATTGGTACTCCCAGCCAGACTTTTGAAGGAGTTCCAATCAGGTCAATAACGCCTTTAGCCGCCATTTTTTTGATATCCTGTTCGCATACTAGGAGCGGCTGATTCTTTTTAATTATATAACCGGTCAATGAACGACCGGCGGGAAAGGAGGTAAAGCGATCTTTTTGATCAACGAAATAGGGCAGAGTAAGGGAATCATTCTGTTTGTCATAGAGGGCAACAAAGAAATTAGTAGTATCAATAATTTCGCCGAGTGCCTGACGGATAAAATCGAGAAATTGAGACAGATCTGTCGTCTCAATGACGGCATTGGTGATTTGGTAAAGCACATGCTGAACGGCTTCACTCCTTTTCCGATCAGTTATTTCCTGTAAAATTCCCAGAGAGCCAACGATTTTTCCGCTGATTTCATCTTTGTACGGAACAGCACTATCGCTCAACCATTTTGTCTGACCTTTCGGAGTGACAATTTTAATATCAGATTGATAGTAATCAACTTTGCCGCTTTTAAAGAGTTCGGCGGCAGTGTTCTCATCGTTGGGTGCCCCTGAAATATTTACGTGAGATTCTTTGATTAAAGACCTGAGTTTTGTGAGACTCAATTGATTGGGGGAGATTCCCAGTACTTGTTGACAATCCGCTCCGATATAATCATAGCGTTTGGTGATATAGTTCAGCAAATAAGGAATACCGTGGGCATTCTGAATTGCCTGCTGATAGATTTTCTGAGTTGCTTTTAGTTTTTCCTCAGTTTTTTTAAGTGAGTAGAGGTTTGCCAGGGCGGTCGCATAAAGGCTCAGAATTTCCTGATCCTGTTCGGTGATTGGTCTTTTATTAATTAGATTGTCAACGCCGAGGATGCCGATGATTTTATTCCCCGCTATAAGTTTGGCAATTGCATGATTCCCGCGCCCGATTGGCTTGGCATCCTTACCGACGAGCACTTCATTTTTAAGGAAAACTACTTGTTGCTTACTTTTTAACATTTTGCTTACCGCAAAATCGGCTACTGGCAATTGAATATGTCTTTCATCACGAATGCTACCGGTTTCGTCCGTGCCATATGAGCCATGCATGGTTTTGAGGTCTTCCGAAAGAAACCACAACCCGATTCGGTTGAATCCTAACTCTTGAATGCCCTGTTCAACTGCCTTTTGACAGAGTTCATCTATGGATTGAATGGAGGAAAGTTGGTTGATAACGTTCAAAATGCGGGTTAGTCGAAAAGAGAAGATTCGTTGATTTTTTTCGCTTTCGCGGAGGGCTTGAATCATCTGCTGGCGCTCGGTAATATCCCTGATAATTGAACCAATCCCAACCGGTTTACCATTTTCATCGTCAATCCGCCAGGTCCGCAGCGAGACCGGGATAACGGTTCCGTCTTTTTTTATATACTCCTTTTCGAACTCCTCGGAATAACCGAGTTCCATTACCATATTAACCATTTTTTCATTCTGCTTGTGCCACTTTTTTGGTGTGAGTTCCAGATATTTCAGCTGCTTGATCTCTTCAGGTGAATAGCCCAGCATATCGGCATAGGCCTGGTTACAATCGAAAATATTGCCTTTGAGATCTGCCATGGCAATACCATCGCGTGAGGTAGTAAATAGTGTCCGATATTTATGTTCACTCTGCCTGAGTGCCTCTTCGGCTAGCTTGCGCTCCGTGATATCCTGTACAGTACCAAATAGTCTGACAACTCGGTCGTGTGCATCCTTGACTGGATGCATTCTTGCTGTGAGGAAAATTTGCTTTCTGCTAGGCAGAATTGCCAGCAGATCGTATTCGAAATCCCTCCCTTCCTCAATGGCGCGGCGAGCGAATTCGTGTAGTACCCGGGCTTGTTCAGGAGTGTAATAGGCTGCTTCTTCCTCAACAGTGGGTGGACCCAGAAGAGGATTTCTCTCATATAGACTATATGTCTGGTCTGACCACGTAATTGTTTGGCTTTTAACGTCAAACTCCCAACTGCCGACGCGTCCAAGGACTTGGGCATCCTTTAACTTTCGCTCGCTCTCTCGTAGAGCCTCCTCCGCTTGCTTACGTTCGGTGATATCGCGAATAATCACGAGTTCGGCGGGTTTCCCTTGGTACATGATTATCCCTACATTAGCCTCGAAAGTGACATCACTGCCATCCTTGCGTTTTATGGTTATCTCAAAGACCGGTGGGATATCCTCATTTGCCATCCGGCGCTTATAGTGATCAATAAGTGTGTCCCGATTTTCGGGATTGACATAATCGGCAAAGGGACTACCAATCAATTGTTGGGGATCATAGCCAACTACCTTAGCCAGGCTTGGATTAACATACTGGATTATAGTATCCTGAACAATAGCGATACCATCGTTAGCTCGTTCAACCAGGTTACGATATTTCTCCTCGCTTTCTTGCAAGGCTTTTTCCATTTGTTTGCGTTCGGTGATGTTTGTTGCTACAAGTTGAAAGCCCACTGGAATCCCTGCCTTTTTTATTACTTTACCTTCTAAAGTAATCCAGGCCCATTTTTGATCCTTGCCTTTGAACTGGATCTCCCAGAGTTTGGCTGATCCCCCACTCAATCTCGCTGCTATCCGCTGCATAAAGAGTTTTATATTAGATTCAGAAATCCAATTCATTTTGAAAATATTTTTACCGATCACTTCTTCCCGGGAATAACCTGTGTCATCTTCGAATCGCTTATTAACAAGGGTGATTTTTCCCTGAAGAGTCATGTTGCATATTGCGATAGGGGCTTCTTCAATTAGAGAATTTTTTTCGGTTTCCGAGTCCCGTAATGTTTCCTCAGCCTGCTTGCGTTCGGTGATGTCTTTGGATATGACGGTGACTGAAACCGTTTTGTCTTCAATAGGGCTATTGACCGGACTTAGTGTTCTAATAAAATAACGATTATCGCGGTGACTCCGGTGTTCGTAAAATAGCCATTGGCGCGTTCTGAAGACCTGCTTGATTTTTTTTAAAAATTCCCGGGTTTCTGCACGGTGGTGAAATTCACTATAAGATTTACCGAGGACTTGTTCAATAGGCTGACCGAGCCGGGATAAATAGGTATTATTAGCAAAGAGAAAATAACCGTTTTCATCAACCAGATATATGGAATCTTTGCTCGACTCTGCTAGTGAGCGATATTTTTCCTCACTGGCGCGCAAAGCTTCTTCAGCCTGTTTGATGGTCGTAATGTTGTTAGCAATTCCTACCATACCAATTATCGAGCCATCCTTATTCCGTAAAGGTATTTTTGATATAAGTTCCCAATAGGGCTGACCATTCTGGTCAAACGAAAATTGCTCTTTATTTAAAATTGTCTCGCCATTTTTAATTACTCTTTGGTCTTCGGCATAATACTCTTCAGCCAATTGCTGGGGATAGACCTCAAAATCGGTTTTTCCGAGAAGATCGCCTTCCGTTAATAGGTCCGTACGGCCGAGAGTATTAGTAACCCGCGCGAGATGGGTTGAGTTAACTAATATTTTCTTGAAATCCTGGTCTTTTATGAAAATTGAGCCGGGGAGATGATCGATCAGGGTTTTAAGTAAAACACGCTCCTGCTCACCCGACTGCTCGGCTTCCTTATGTTCAGTAAGGTCGGTGATAATGATATATCGAGTGGCGATTTTTCCGGCTTCACGAGAATAGGAGTAGCGATTGTGCAAGTAGCGTCGAGTTCCGTCCTGACAAACAATCCAGAATTCGAGTTCTCTGGGCCCATAGCCGGTTTTCTGCTCTTCTTTGACTACTTCAGCTAGTCGTTCTTTCTCCTCTGGAGCTGCAAGATCAATTAAATTTAAATTGATTATTTCAGCAGGGGAATAGCCGGTTATCTGACAGATGCGATCATTAAAAAATTTTACCATACCGTGCTCGATGATAATCAATCCGTCGGGAATATTGTCAGCCATTTTACGAAACATTTTTTCGCTGGTTTGGAGTGCCGCTAAAACATCTTTCTGTTTGGTAATGTCGGTGAGGGTATTGGCAACTGATGCCTCTTTGGTCTGCTTCTGGAATAACTTTAGTACATTTTCGATAGCCGGAACTAAAAGTTTCAAATTGGTTTTTAGGATATAGTCTGAGGCACCCCTTTTGATACATTCGGCAGCGGTTTCCTCATTCTGAGCATCGGTAACGAAAATAAAGGGAGTATCGGGAACATGAGTTTTGGCTATTTCAAGGGCTTTGATTCCCGATAATGCCGGTAATTTGTAGTTTGCCAGAATCAAATCCGGTTTGAAATTTTTAAGTTTTTGCTCAAAGTTAACTTTACTAATAGCTGACTGGAATTCCGATTTAGAATTTATTCGTTTGACTTGCTGAATAATTGAATTAATGTCTGCTTGACTCTTCTCAAGCAAAAGGACACGTTGGAGTTTGTTCATCAAGTCCCCCTTGGCCTTTATATTTTAATGTAACTATTATACAGTTTCGTAATTTTATTGAGTTCAGGATTACTGAATTTATCCAGCGGATTGTCTTTTCTTTGCCGGAGATTCACTCTGCTGCCTATCACAATTATCATGGAGGAAATTTAACATTTGATAATTCAGAAGCCAAACGCTAAGATAAAATTAATCCATGAGACCATTACTGGTATAATAGATCTAATTAACTTGAATGTTTAGATTCGTTATTATATCAGGTTTTAATATATTCATGAATGATTTTTCAAAGAGCACTATATGTAGTCTAAGTAGTTAATAATCAGGAGGAAGTCACATGAAATCACTTACCCGCTATATCACTGTCAATTATCCCCGACGCCGGGGATTTATAAATATTACCCCTGAAGTAGTACAATGCGTTAGTGAAAGTGGAATCCAAGAAGGTCTGTGTTTGGTTAACGCGATGCACATTACCGCGAGTGTCTTCATTAATGATGATGAGTCCGGATTGCATCAGGATTTTGAGCACTGGCTTGAGAAACTGGCTCCGGAAAAACCGTATTCCCAATATCATCATAACGGCTATGAAGATAATGCCGATGCTCATTTAAAACGTACGATAATGGGGCGAGAGGTAGTCGTAGCCATCACCGGCGGTCGTTTGGATTTTGGTCCCTGGGAGCAGATTTTCTATGGTGAATTTGATGGCAAACGTCCTAAGCGCTATTTAATTAAGGTTATTGGTGATTAATTGCTTTGCTTTTGACAGCCACTATACCTGTTATTGTTCTAATTTTTCAAGAGGCTTTGGACTAAATCTGGCAAGATTTTACTGGATAGACATTGAGAGTTTTATTAAAATATTTTGCTGAATTTATCGTTATTTTTTATTATGCTTCGTTTGTTCTCTATAATTAATAATGTGAGGATTGTTTTGTTTTTGGAAATAAGTTTATCTGAGATAAGAC
>CAZJIU010000085.1:0-9105 GCA_964546145.1 uncultured bacterium | reverse complement strand
TCGAATGTCAGAATCCGCTTAAAATTGAAAATTTTGGGAATACTGTCCGGTTTGAACATGTTTCATTCCGCTATGATGCCGCAGCTGATTATGTTCTCAATGATATTGATTTGGAAGTACATAAGGGGGAAATTTTGGCGATTGTCGGACACAGCGGAGTGGGAAAATCTACCCTGGTGGATCTGATTCCCCGTTTTTATAATCCGACGGAAGGGCAAGTTAAGATTGATGGCAATGACATTAAGACTTTGACATTATCCAGTTTGCGCTCTTTAATGGGCATTGTAACGCAGGAGACGATTCTGTTCAATGACACGATCTTTAATAATATTGCTTATGGTTTGGAAAATGCCGATCCGCAGCAGGTGATCGCTGCCGCTAAGGCAGCTAATGCCCTGGAATTTATCAATGAGTTTCCCGAAAAATTTGAGACCACTATTGGTGATCGAGGTACGCGTCTTTCGGGTGGTCAGGCACAGCGGGTTGCGATTGCCCGTGCCCTGCTGAAAAATCCACCGATTCTGATTTTGGATGAAGCGACCTCGGCTCTGGATACCGAGTCGGAACAAAAGGTACAGGCGGCAATTGACAATTTGATTAAGGATCGAACCGTGTTCGTAATTGCCCATCGCCTGGCAACAATTCAAAATGCGACCAAAATAATTGTTCTTGATAAAGGACGGATTGTGGAATCAGGTACTCACCAGGAATTATTAGATAAAAACGGCTTGTATCGCTATTATTATGATATTCAGTTTAAACTCAATAATCTCGATAGTTAGAATAAATTTTGATGAAAACGTCAATTCGAATTGTATTTGATGCCTATCATCTTTATCATCTGCCTCAATTTGATCCGGTGATTGATAAAATGATTCAGGATGACCGGTTTGAAGTTTTCCTGACGACTTCACCGGAAACCGAACCACAAGAATATAATCTAACGAAGGAGATAATTGAAGCAAGAAATTGCCCACTTATTCTTGTCGATGATGAACACGAGCGGGCTCAAAAAATCAAAGCGCTTACGCCTGACGTGTTTATTTGTGGTTGGTCGCGCTATCCGATTGAGGAAATGGTTCCCGACTCGACCATCGTAGGAATGATTTATCACGGGATTGGGGTCAAACCTTCCTATTGGCGGGATAACAGCAGTCGCCTGAATGTCCGCTTTGTCGAGGGACCTTTCCGCATAAGACAGTTGTGCGAAAAGGGTATCCGAACTGACCTGGAGCTAACCGGATTTCCCAAAATTGATCCCCTTTTTAATGGGCAAATTGGTACCCAGCAAGAGCTGCTGCAAGATCTTGGACTCGATCCCGAGCGTAAAACGATTCTTTATGCGCCGACATTTTATCCCAGTAGTTTTGAAATTTTTTGTGAAAAATTACCACTCCAGTGCACCAAATATAATCTCATTATTAAATTGCATCAATGGTCTTATTTTAGGGAAAGATTCAGTGGGGTCAATTTACGAAGGCATATAAAGTTACTAAATAAGGTCAAACGTAACTTTCCAGAAGTTGCGATTATTGAGTCCCGGCATTATAATATCGTGGATTTGTATCGGGCGGCGGATGTCCTGATAACGGAAGCCTCCTCGACAATTTACGAAATGATGGCCGAGCGAAAACCGGTGATTGTCTGTGATTTTTATAAAAAGAAAATCGGTCATCATCTTCTCCCGGACCGAATATATCTCAGACGTCTGGATGCCGATATGTGTAGTAATCGAACCGATTTTTGTTATCACATAGAAAAACCGAATGATTTATCCGGGGTTTTGGATAAATGTTTTAATACCCCCGATCCTTTTGAGAAAATCCGGGAAGAATATATAAGCGAAATGTTATATAAGCTCGATGGAAAATCGGCAGAACGAATATGCATGGCAATCCTGAACCGGATAAAGTAGAAGGCTTACAACAGTGACGATGAATAACGGAATTTATTATTTTGCCTTTAAGCCCAATCAATTTACCACAATTGCCCCGCTCTGGGAGAAAATTGGTGGTACCTTTTTGACCTGGGAAATTGTGAGGAATCGCTTCGGACGGGTGTGGCCAGTCAAAGAGTGGAAAACCAAATTTTTCCCAAGGAGACGGAATCTCGAACCTATATTTAAACAGCTCCAAAACCTTTTCCCGAGATGTGATTGTCAGGGTATCAGACATCATTATTTAGGACCTTTTCCGGCTGACCTCAAAACGCTGATATGTACTTCGCTTTGGCCGATACCGCCACTAGAAGAACGAGCATTTCCAACTTTCCAGTTTTATCATGGTGTCAGTGATAAACGCTACAAGCTGGGGGGTTCTCGTCGAGAATTTCCGCCGCTTTTGGGCAATTGGGATTTTTGGATGTTACCCGGTGAAAAAGAGCGTCAAAAGCTGTTGTCCGCCGCTCAGGAAGCGGGAATCAATTTGCGACCTGAGCAGCTGGTCAAGATCGGTCACTTGCGATTTGACAAAATAATCAACCGCCAATACAATCGGGATGAAATCAAAAGTCGGGCAAGAATTCCGGATAACGGACGGTTGAACATTCTCTATGCCCCGACCTGGTGTTGGGGTGGAGGTACACTGAAGAGCCACTTCCAGGAATTTTGTAATCGGATACCTGAGAAATATAACCTTATCATCCGCAATCATATTAATGATTCTAACTTTTTGCCGGTAATTAAGCGTCACTGTCAAGAAAATAATCTGCAAAATGTCTATTTTGTAGACGACCGTTGCATGAATTTTAACGACAATATGATCATCGCCGACCTCCTAATTACCGATTCCAGCTCGGTCTCATACGATTTCCTAATAATGGATCGTCCAATCATTTTCAATAAATTAGTCAGTGAAGACGTCCGCCCCGCAGATTACTTGTATGATAACCGGCGCTGCGGTTTTCAGCATGATATTGAAAAAGACGATATCATGAAGCTCATCGAGGCGAGTTTTGCTACTGATCAATTCAAAAGTCAGATTCGCGAGGTTCGTGAAAACTGTTTCTATTTTCTTGACGGGAAAGCGACTGACCGGGCAATTGAATTTATTAGTAAAGTATTAACAGAAGGGAAGTTTTAGGTTAATTTAATTTGGATTTGGATGTCTTAAAGAGAGGTTGTAATGAAAGCAGTAATTCTTGCTGCCGGTTCTGCCCGGCGTCTATCACCGCTAACCGATAACACTCACAAATGCCTGCTGCTGATTGGCGAAAAGAGTATCCTTGAGCATCAGCTTGACGCGCTCGATTATTATGGGGTTCCCGAGGCAGTCATTGTAGTCGGTTTTCTAAAAGAGCAAATCATCGAAAGATTTGGCCGGCAGCATAAAAATATTGCCTTGACCTATATCGAAAATCCCGATTATGCTACAACCAATACGGTCTATTCCCTCTATCTTGCCCGGGATTATTTCCAGGGCAGTGATTTTCTGTATTTCAATGCCGATGTTGTTTTTCATCGTTCGCTGATCGGTCGTTTATTACTCTCGCAATTTTCCACCGCTATGGGTGTCGAAGTAAAACAATGTGGGGCCGAGGAAGTCAAAGTAACTGTCAGTGCCGACCATCGGATTCTGCGAATTGGCAAAAAATTGCCTCCTAAGGAATGTCTGGGTGAGTTTGTGGGCATAGCCAAATTTGGTGCCTCAATAACGAGTGATTTTATCGCCGGTTTGAAAGCGGTTATTGATGAAGGTGAGAAGATGGCATTTTTTGAAAAGGGCGTAGACAGAATTCTCGCAAAACACCAGTTATACTATGAAGATGTCAGCGATATTCCGGTAATTGAAATAGATTTTCCCGAAGATCTGGAGCGAGCTCGCAAACAGGTTTTACCTAAAATCGTTGCAATGAATGAGAATTAATCGAATTTGAATCGAATCTTGAACAAAATCCGCGTATTATTCGACATTCGTCATCTCTATTACCTGCCGCAGTTTTTACCTGTCGCACAGGCGATGGAAAGTGCGGGTAGTTTTGAGGTATATTACTCTGCTTATATTGACAAGGCTCGGCGCGATCAGCAATTGATAAAAAAGGCTATCCTGACCTTTTCCGAAAATTTTATTGATGCTGATAATGAGAAGGCGCGCCGGGCTAAAATTTTATCCTTAAATTTTGATGTCACATTTTTTGGGAAAAGTGCGCATGCCGACGAATACTGCTCAGCTGACACTCTTGCCGTGTTGTTATATCATGGAATTGGCGTAAAATCCTGCTACTACACCGATTATCATCCCCGGATCAACGTTCGCTATGTCGAAAGCCAGTACCGCTTAGATGAGTTAAAACATAGAGGTGTAACGACCGAGCCGGTCGTCAGTGGTTTTCCGAAACTCGATTTGCTTTTCGAAATTCAAGATAATAAACCAACGTTGACTATACCAGAGCTTGATCCTGAGAAACCGACAATATTATATGCGCCAACCTTTTATCCGGCTTCGATTGAAGTATTTGGCGATTCATTGGCTGAATTGACCGCAGGCTGCAACTTGATTGTCAAATTGCACCACTTTTCCTGGCTGCTGAAAAAGTATCGTCGTCACTCTGGGTTAATGCAAAATATGTCTGAAAAATATGCCCATGTTCATTTAATTCCACCTGAGCAATATAACATTGTTCCGCTATATAAAATTGCCGATTTGTTGCTTACTGAGGCGTCCTCAACGGCTTTTGAATTTCTGGCTACAGGTAAGCCGGTGATCGTCTGTGATTTTTACCATTTACGCCTGAAGCATCGGCTTTTCCATCGCGCGTTTCGGAAAAGGAGGCTGGATACAGAAATATTGCCGCTGCTCGATTTTGCCGATCATATCGAGATGCCTCAGCAATTGCCCGAGGCAATCCAGGAAGCTATCACAAAGTCGGCGAAATATCGGCAAAGGATTGTCGGGAAAGCCGAATTTTTTATGGGGAACCTGGATGGCAAGGCAAGTCAACGAATTGTGCAGGATCTATTAACCCGGTTCAAGTGACAGATGCGACGTTATTTATATTTTATCACCAAAGCATATTCGATCAGCGTTTGCCAGGCACTGAGGGCGGAAATCCAGCGATCCGGGAAGGGTGAGTCGTTAGCCTATATTCCGAATTCGTTGGAAAAATACAGTTCACAGCTCGGCGATTATACTACTTCAATCAAGGAGGCAATTCAGTTCAAGCCGGAAATCGTCTTTGTACCGGGAAACGTCGTGCATGATAAAATCCCCGGTCTGAAAGTTCAGGTCTTCCATGGTTTGTGCGAGGAAAAGGGCGGGCATTATAAAATTACCGGGTTTTTCGATCTCTGCTGCACCAGTGGACCGCTGATTACCCGGAAATTTCAAACTCTAGCAGAGCGATACCATTATTTCAATGTCATGGAAACCGGTTGGCCGAAAGTTGACCTGATTCTCGAGCCTGTAGTGCGAGACGAGATTATCGCGAAGTATGGGTTAAAAGCAGAACATAAAATCATCCTTTACGCTCCGACTTTCAGCCCAAAGTTCAAGTCCTCGCAAAAATTATTACCACAATTGAAATCCCTGGTCAAGCCGAATGAAACCTGGATCATTAAATTCCACGACCTGATGCCACTTGCTGATAAGCGCCAATTTCAAGAGTTAAACTCCGAACAGATAATAATCTGGGATGATCCTGATAGCATTCCGCTGCTCCAGGTTGCCGATCTACTGATTTCCGACACTTCATCAATTGTATATGAATTCATCTTGCTCGATAAGCCGGTTATCACGATTGATGCCCGGATTCGTTTGGAGAAGGGAATTAATCTCACCGATTTAGCTCAACTACGTGCGGCAATTGACCGTTCTCTGGCACAGCCGGATGAATTTGGCAGCGGGCGTCGAGCGGTTTTACAGGAAATTCAGCCTTACAATGACCGCCAGAATGCGGCCCGGGTCATTGCCGCTGCTGAGTCAGTATTAGCTTCAAATGCCAGTCGGGATCTAAAAAGGAAGCCGCTGAATCTCTACCGTAAATTCCAGGTTCGCAAAGATTATCACTAACAGGGATAAAATATGAAAAAGACCTCTTACACCGGACCGCCAATCAGTCGCTACTATTTTGAAGGATTAATAAACAAAGGCTGGATCATTGAATATGCGCTTGAAGTTTTCAAGCGACACCCCAATGTCGTGGCTTTGCTTGAATTGGAAATCGGAAACAGATTTCAGAAGGTAATTGTCAAGAATTTCGGTTGGCGGAACAACATTTCGATCATCTTGAGTCCCTGGATGCGTTCACGGGCGCAGAAATCGTGGGATGCCTCGCACTGGCTGCTTGAAGCAGGCGTGCCAGTTCCCAAACCCCTGGCTGTCTTTACACAACGTCAAGCGGGATTTATTGTAAAAAATTATTTGATTACCGAGTATATAGGGAAGTTTCAAACGGCCAGAAGAATTCTGCGCAACGAAATCGTGGAGTTGGAAATTAAGCAGCTAATTACCAGTAAGATGGCTGAAATGGTTGCCAGAATGCATCAGGCAAACCTGATCCATCATGATTTGACCATGGGCAACTTTCTGGTTAAAAATGATAATTGTGAGCAAATTTATCTGGTTGACTTAAATCGTCTGGAAAGGAAGTCGCGGCTGTCTACTTCGGAGAAGATGGCGGATATTGCCAAAATCAATCTCTGCCGCTGTCAATTGAATGAAGAACATGATAATTGTCTTTGGCGTTTTTTCCTTCAGCAATATGATGCCCCTCAATTTGAACGTAATTTTAAAGCTCTGAAGAAGGCAATTTGTAAAAACCAGCTCCGTCACCAGGTCAAGCAAATTAAAAACGTAAAAGGATAAGAAAGTTGAATCGGCTATTGACCTTGCTGTTCTATTTTTTAATTGGATTAATCCCATTATCAGCAAGGGCTCAGTCTGACATTCCTTTCGCGATCGGAGAGAAACTGACTTATTCTGCCTGGTTTAATTTTATTCAGGGCGGTACGTCTAGTCTGGAAATTATTGGAATGGAAAAAGTAAGCGGTATTCAAACCTACCATGTTCGTTCGATAACTGCATCCAATCCGTTTTTTGATAGATTGTATAAAGTCCGGGATCAGATGGATTCATGGCTGGATGGAGAAGGTTACTATTCGCACAAGTTTAGCAAATCGTTGCGGGAAGGACGGTATCGGAAAAAGTATGAAGTCGAATTTAATTATCAGGAAGGTATAGCCGTCTCCGCTTCGAAAATCTCAAAAATTCCCACCCTGACTCATGATGGTCTTTCAATGTTTTATTATGTCCGAACTTTGGAACTTAATCTGGGTGATACCATCCCGATCAATTGTTTCGATAATGACTCATTGCGACCTTTTATTATCAAAGTTGAGAAAATCGAGATGGTCGAGACACCATTCGGAGAGATTAAATGCTTTGTCCTGGCACCTGATTCCGATACCAGAAAATTATTTAAGCAAAAAAATCAGGTCGTAATCTATCTCAGTACCGATAGACGGAGAATTCCGGTAATGATTTCTAGTGATGCGCGCTTCGGTTCACTGGTGCTAAAGCTGGAATCTATAAATACACGGTAAAAATTAGTGATGGATATTCATCCAGCGGATATTCCTGCCAGATATCCCGTTGAAAATGCTGCTTGCAGATTGTAGCCACCGGTATCGGCATTGATATCCAGAATTTCTCCGGCAAACAATAGACCTTTAATTAGTCGTGACTCCATCGTCCGGGAATTGACCTCTTTGAGATCAATTCCACCGGCAGTAATGATTGCCTCTGTGATTGGTCGTGTTCCGGTAATAGTAAACCGGAAATCTTTGAGCCAATTCCGTAGTCGCTGACGTTCGGTAGTAGTAATATTACTTGCTAATTTACTTCTTGAAATTCCTGTCTCATCAATGCAAACCGGGATGAGTTTGGCAGGGAGGAGGGATTTAAGCAGAGTGTGATATTGCTGCTTGCCGTGTTGCTGGAATTCGCGCAATAAGCGAGTTTCCAGTTTTTGCTGATCCAGTGCCGGTTTGAGGTCAAGAGCAATTTCGACTTTGGCATTTTGCTCCAGAGCCGTGACGACTCTGCCCGATAGTGTCAAAATTATTGGCCCTGAAAGACCAAAGTGGGTGAAAAGCATTTCACCGAATTCTTCGGCTTGTTTTTTACCATTAACTAATAAAGAGGCTTTTACGTTTTTTAGACTAAGTCCCTGAAGGCGTTGAGCTGTGTTTCCGGCAGTTACCAGTGGAACCAGAGCTGGTCGAACTGGAATTATTCTATGACCAGATTCCTGAGCCAGGCGGTAGCCATCGCCGGTAGCGCCGGTCAGCGGATAACTCATACCGCCGGTGCAAAGAATTAAGGATTTACATGGATAGGATTTATTTCCCTGTGGAGTTGCAACTTGAACACCTGTTATTTGAGTATTTTGAATTTCCAACTTTGTAACTCGGTGATGATTTCGTAGCTGAGCTCCAGTGTCATTCAGCCAGTGAATCAAAGCATCGGTGACAGCTGGTGCACTAACACGCTCCGGAAAAATCCGCTTGCCGCGTTCGACAATAGTAACAATCCCAATTCGGTTCAGAAATTCGCGCAGCTCATTTACGAAAAAGCCGTAAAAAGCTGGTTTCAAAAAGTTGCCACCTTTGCCAAAGTGGTAAAGAAAATCTTCGATCGTTGCATCGTTGGTCAGGTTACAACGACCTTTGCCGGTAATCCGCAATTTGCAGCCGAGTTGCCCCATTTTTTCCAGCAATAACACGGATCTGCCACTCAGCGCAGCTTGACCGGCAGCCATAATTCCTGCCGGACCACCGCCGATCACGATTACATCATAAGTCACATCAGAATCTGCCATCGCTGCATAGCTTGGCAGAAAAAAGAGTGGAATGCAATTAAAAAATCTGGCGTCTTAATATGACTGATAATTTGTTATGAGGGAGTGTGGATTGGTTTATGAAACTCGCCTTTGGGGATCGTTTTTCCAGATTACATAGGAATAGGCAAAGGTAGCAATGATTGATATAAATACTCCGACTATCAGGATCGCGAAGGTTACTCTGCTCGTGAATAGAATTGCACTCAGAGCCAGGAGGAAACCGCAGAGAATGAAGAGCCTTCCTCCGAAACGGTGAGTTTTGTTCCAGGA
>CAZJIU010000084.1:0-9304 GCA_964546145.1 uncultured bacterium | reverse complement strand
CATCCACAGCCTTCAAATGGTCACGGCAGCCTATTAGATATTCAGCTTCTGGTCAATGAATATCCACAATTGTTTACAGAGAAAATTTGCAAAGCGATAAAAACGAATTCAAATTCTATAGATTGGGTCTCCCCACAACGGAACGATGGGTTTGCAGAATATCGGGATGATGACTTCCTGGACAAGCTTGGTATTACATCACTAAACCTTCCTCTGAATGAGTTCTGGCCCAAGAAGGGACCTCAATGGGATGCTCTCGGTCGAGGGAACAAAGGAGACTACTTTCTTGTGGAGGCTAAAGCCAATGTGCGAGAGATAGTTTCTCCGCCAACAAGTGCCTCCTCTCAATCATTGAAGCGTATCAAAACTTCACTTACCTCATGCAAAGAATATCTCAAAATCAATAATTCATCTAATTGGGCAGGAACATTTTATCAATACACAAATCGCATAGCTCACCTCTACTTCCTGAGAGTTCTCAACAAGCAGCCAGCCTTCTTGATTTTTGTTTACTTCGTAGGAGATGAGAGTGTCTCAGGGCCTAATTCGATTGTTGAGTGGAGAGCAGCGCTGACTGTTTTGGAGGGTTATTTAGGTTTATCAGCGCACAGGCTTAAAAAATACATTGCCGAAGTCTTTGTAGACGTTAGAGAAATTGGTCTCTAAAAGTTATCACTACGCATAACACGCACAAAAATGGTGCTTAAGTTTTTACATATTGAAGTCTATCGTTTCTCAAATTGATACATTGCTTCGTGTCTGGGAATGGATTTTTTATAGCGTCCTCAGCAACGTCATTTTTATGCGAAACGTTATCCGTAAAGGCTGGATTTATTTTTTATATATAGAATACTCATTAAATTAATGTGCAATTTTGAAGAGAACTTTGATAAAAATACTGATTGAAATAAAAGGAGCTCAGCACGAAAATGAATGGAAATTTTAGGTATTTATTAATTTTTGGAGCTGTTTTTTTATTCATTTCGACATCGTGCGATTACTTTACAGAAAGTGCGGAAGAGACATATACGCTAAATGGCGTAATTACGAAAAGTGGTGTTGACGATAGTGTTATGGTCTACCTAAAACTGGTTAGTAAGAATGGTAATGTTACAGACATTGCCTTGTTTTCGGCAACGGCTATTTTTAGCGGTGGTGGTACGCCTTATTCCGTAAAAAAGATCAAAGAAGGTGAATATAAGCTTTATGCTTTCATTGATATTAACAATAATGCTGCCGGAGATGAAACCTCAGTCCCCGATACCGGTGATTATGTTACCTCCACATATGTAAATATTGATGATTATAAAACATTAGATATTCGGGACAATGCTTGGAGTGTTTATTAACCTTAAACCCAGCATCAACTAATAGGAGCCGGCGACATGCAGCCTTTAAGGAAGCGCTTATTATATTGGATGCCGCGGATACTTACGATTGCATTTGCCATTTTCATCAGTCTATTCGCGCTTGATGTTTTTCGGGCAGGCAAAGGATTCTGGGAAGTTACTCTAGCCTTGTTGATTCACCTTATTCCAACAGCTGTTGTCCTCGGTGTACTGGCACTCTCCTGGCGGCGGGAGTGGATTGGCGCGATTATTTACATTGCAATGGCAATCTTGTATATCTTTCGAACCTGGGGCAGATTTCCCTTAAGCACTTATCTGATTATCGCCGGTCCACTGATCTTAATTGGTGTTTTATTTATGCTAAATTGGTTTCTGCGGGAAAAGTTTGAAATGAGTCCGAAGTCCAATTTTAAGCAGCCGCCTTCCGCATGATAAACATCACTGTGACGATTGTCTTACAATTATTTGTTCGGCAGTTTTATTTCACAGGAATAGAAATTTAAAAGTATGCAAAATGGTTGGGTGATTTGTATCCGCCCCGCTGCCAAATTGCCCAAACCTATATAAAAATCAATGGCATCAAAAGGTAGAAGAATATGGTAGAACAAATTAAGATTCAGATTTCGACGCTTTGCCTAATTTTTCTTATAGTTATCATGACAAGTTGCTCGAGGGAGATTGAAAAACCGGCTTCCTCCGATGACATCTGGGATATTGATCAGAATGGTATTCCGGAATTCGTCGAAACCAATTATATCGAGCTTGATAAGATTTACCGAATTTCAAAATTCAGATCAGCGGTAGGTCACGATTACTCCGATGCTTTCGAAGACTGCCGCAGCATGAAGCATTATTTTGAACCGCGCAGTGATGTGGATTGGTCCGCAATTAAAATTTATTCGCCGGTTACCGGAATAATTACCAGGGTTGAGAATGAATGGGCTGGCACAAAAATCGAAATTGCCTCCGATGATTATCCGGCATTTCGCTTCTCCATTTTTCACATTAATTTGACCACGTCTCGCAATGTGGGTGATAAGGTAGTCTCGGGAGAGCAATTAGGCACTCATATTGGTTCTCAAACCATGTCTGATATTTCCGTAATTGTCAATGATCCAACTCATCAAGGGCGAATGGTCTCGTATTTTGAGGCTATTAGCGATGAGGTCTTCAATGAATATGCCAATCGTGGGGTGATAAGTCGCGCAGATCTGATTATTTCGAAGGCTACCCGGGATGCCAATCCGCTTGCGTGTAGCGGTGATACATTTATTACAAACGATACCCTTGAAAATTGGATTTATCTGAACTGATTTGCATCTCAATTGGGAGAAAGTTCTGGACTTTTCGGGATTTCACCGCTAAATTCAGCCAATATTTAAAAAAGGAGCCTTTTAATCCAAACCCGTGAGTTGGAAAAGGCATAAGAAAACGATCCAATCCGCCAAATGCAGCGCGGATTTTTTATTTTGGAGATAAATATGGTAGTTAAAACAAAATCTATTATTATGGATGAATTGGCTCTCAGGCGAACGATTACGCGGTTAGCACATGAGATTTTAGAGCGTTGTAAAGGTACGGAGAGTATTGGTATAGTGGGTATCCGCACCCGTGGTGAGTTTGTGGCCAAACGAATTGCACAGAAAATTGAAGAGGTTGAGAACGTGCAAATTCCTGTTGGTGTGCTGGATACCGTAATGTATCGTGACGATTTTCGGATCAAATCCAGGTTACCCAAGATCGAGATTACTGATATTCCCTTTGACGTTGATGACAAGATCCTGATTCTGGTAGATGATGTTATCTATACTGGTCGGACTATCCGGGCGGCGATGGATGCCCTGATGGATTTCGGGCGGCCTTCGGCAATTCAGCTGGCGGTATTGATTGATCGAGGACATCGGGAACTGCCGATTAAGGCTGATTATATCGGTAAAAGTGTACCCACAGCACATTATGAAGAGGTTCAGGTTATGATGCAGGAAATTGACGGAAAAGATGAAATTCTGCTGGTGGAGGTTGACCAATGAATTTAAGCATCAAACATCTGTTAGGTCTCGAGGGGGTTCCCCGAGATGATATCAATGCTATCCTGGATACCGCTTTTTCGTTTCGTGAGGTTCTGGAACGCCCGATTAAAAAGGTACCCACACTGAGGAGTATTACGGTACTTAATCTCTTCTTTGAGAACTCAACGCGCACCCGGATTTCTTTCGAATTGGCGGAAAAGCGACTTTCTGCGGATATGGTAAATTTTTCGGCTTCCGGCAGCAGTCTGGCGAAGGGAGAAACCTTACGTGATACAGTCCAGAATATTTATGCGATGAAAGTGGATGTGGTAGTGATGCGTCATCCGGTTCCGGGATCGGTAAAACTTTTATCGCAATTCGTGGATGCCGTAGTCATCAATGCTGGTGATGGCACGCACGAACATCCGACTCAGGCGCTGTTGGACATGATGTCAATCAAGGAAAAGTGCTGCAGTTTGGAGGATCTGAATGTGGCCATTATCGGTGACATCCGCCACAGTCGGGTAGCCCTATCTAATATTTACGGCTTACGAACTATGGGTGCGAATGTGCTGCTTTGCGGGCCGCCAACCTTTATTCCCTATGGTGTCGAATCGCTGGGTGTGAAAGTTACTTACGATCTGGATGAGGCTTTAGATTTTGCCGACGTTATCAACGTTCTACGGATCCAAAAAGAGCGGCAGGGTAAGGGTTTAATTCCCTCACTCCGCGAATATCGGAATGTTTATGGGGTAACTCAGCAGCGACTAAGTAAGTTGAAGAAGACCATTACCATTATGCATCCGGGACCAATCAACCGGGGAGTGGAAATAGATTCCGATGTTGCCGATAGCGAGCATTCAATTATTTTACACCAGGTTCTAAATGGGGTGGCAGTCAGGATGTCAATTCTGTTTTTATTAGCCGGTGGCAAATAGGAGGTTCAAGATGCGCAAACAAGCTATAGATTCGAAAATATTATTCAAGAATGCCAAATTGATTGACCCGTTCAATGACCAGATTATTGAGACGGATTTGCTAATTGAGAAGGGGCGATTTAAGAAAATTGCCAAATCTATCGAGCCGAAAGAGGCTCAGGAAATAGTCGATCTTAAGGGTTTCCATGTCGCGCCTGGTTTTGTGGATATTCATGTCCATTTACGCGAACCGGGATATGAAAATAGCGAGACTATTGAAACTGGTTGCCGGGCGGCACTGGCAGGTGGTTTTACTAGCGTTTGTTGTATGCCAAATACCGATCCCCCGATTGATTGCAGCGAAGTCGTTCGTTTTATCTATGAAAAATCGGCAAAAGAATTAGTGAATGTCTATCCAATTGCCGCTGTTACCAAAGGTCGCCAGGGTGAAGAATTGACCGAGATGGTTGAATTAGCCCAGGCTGGAGTTGTGGCTTTTTCCGATGACGGTACGCCAATTCAAAATCCCCAGATTTTACGCTATGCCCTCGAATATGCCAAAATCACCGGCAAACCAATTATCAATCATGCTGAGGACTCGGCGCTGAAAAGCGACGGTATTATCAATGAAGGAATTGTCTCTACGCAATTGGGTATTCCGGGGAATCCCACCATCGCCGAGGAAATTATGATCGCCAGGGATTTGAAGCTGGCAGAATTTTTAAAATCCCGGATTCATGTTCCGCATGTCACAGCCGCCGGTTCGGTTGAATTAATTCGCCAGGCTAAAGCCCGTGGAGTGGAGGTAACCGCTGAAGCAACTCCGCATCATTTCTCACTAACCGATGAATATATGCGGACTTTTGATGCCAATGGTAAAGTTGCTCCGCCGCTGCGCACCGAAGCTGATCGCCAGGCAGTCATTGCCGGGCTAAAGGATGGTGCTATTGATGCAATTGCCTCCGATCATGCACCACATGTTTATGACACCAAAGAGACATCGCTCGACCTGGCATCTTATGGAATGATTGGTTTAGAGACTGCCTTTGCACTCGGAATGACCAACCTGGTTCAGACCAAGGTCTTGAGTCTTTTGGAGTTGATCCGGCTAATGACAGTCAATCCGGCACGAATTATGAATATACCCCTGGATCCTTTTAAAGTGGGATCAGAAGCTAATTTTACGATAATTAATCCGGACGAATGGTGGGTTTTCAGCCGCAACAATATTTATTCGAAATCGCATAATTCACCATTTATTGGCCGGGAGTTTACCGGCCGGGTTAAAGGTGTCTTCGTGAAATCGCATTACATCTCCTTTTAAGAATAAGTTTCCTCGTCGAAAAAAATCTTGATTCTAAAGTGACCTGATTGTAAGTTTACCCGCTATTTTATTAAAGGAATAAGTCAGGATGTATAAGACATATTATCCAAAATTAGATGAGATTCAACAAAAATGGTATGTTATTGATGCTAATAACATGGCTCTGGGACGTTTAGCCAGCCAGGTCGCTGCGATCTTGCGTGGGAAAAACAAGCCCTACTTTACGCCTCATATGGACACCGGTGATTTTATAATCGTAATCAATGCCGAAAAGGTCAGGCTAACCGGTCGCAAGGTGGAAACGAAGCGCTATTTTAAACATTCCGGATACATCGGCAGTGGGCGCTATGAAACCTTTAAGGAAATCATGGCAGTTCATCCTGAAGAAGTTATCCGGCGGGCAGTCAAGGGGATGTTGCCCAAAAATACCCTGGGCAAACAGCTTTTTCGGAAATTGAAAGTCTACTGCGGGGCGGAACATCCGCATCAGGCTCAACAACCAGAACCATTGCAATTAGAAGGATAATTTTAATATGCCAAAATTAGAGTATATCGCCCTGGGACGTCGGAAAAAATCAATAGCCCGAGTCAGATTAGCTACTGGTGATGGCTTAATTACTATTAATAAACGTCCCCTCGATGATTATTTTGGACGGGAAGGGCTGAAGCAGCTGATTGTCCAACCGCTGCAAGTCTGCGAAGCCCTGGGTCAATTCGATATCAATGTCAATGTTCATGGTGGTGGATTATCTGGTCAGGCGGGCGCAATTAGATTGGGTATTGCCCGGGCACTCGAGAAGTATGATCCGGAGCTACGTCGTAAATTGAAACCGGCAGGGCTCTTAACCCGTGATGCGCGGGTCGTCGAACGGAAAAAATATGGTTTAGCCGGGGCGCGCCGGGCTTTCCAGTTCTCCAAACGTTAATACAGGAAAGATTGGATTTATGAGTAATGTAACCTTCGAACAACTCTGGAAATCAGGTGCCCATTTTGGTCATTTGACGCGCAAGTGGAATCCCCGAATGAAGGACTATATTTTCATGGCTAAAAATGGCATTCACCTTATTGACCTGCAAAAAACACTTGATTGCCTGGATGAAGCCACCCGATTTATCCGGGAAACCGTTCGTAAAGGCGGCGATATTCTTTTTGTTGGCACTAAGAAGCAAGCCAAGGATATCGTTCAAAAAGAGGCCGACCGCTGCGGGATGTTTTATGTGGTGGAGCGGTGGCTGGGTGGTACGCTGACCAATTTCTCGACTATCAAAAAGAGTATTCGTCATCTTCAAAAACTCGAAAAGGATAAATCTTCCGGCTATGGTGAAAATCTCACCAAAAAGGAGAAATTGTCGCTTGAGCGAGAACGGATGAAACTTGCCGATCTTCATCGGGGAATCAAGGATATGAAAAGAATACCCGAGGTTTTGATCGTTGTTGATATTCTGCATGACAATATTGCAGTCCGGGAAGCCCGGCGTCTGGATATTCCCGTGGTGGCGATTCTGGATACCAATGCCGATCCGACTCAGGTGGATTATCCGGTTCCGGCAAATGATGATTCGATTCAAACGATTCAGCTAATCGTGACCGAATTGGCGAATGCTATCCTGGAGGCGAAAAGCTCGCGTCTGATTGAAGTCCCCGTAGCTGCGGATGAACAGCCCGAAACTGCAAGCAGTTGATTTGAACAGAAAGGTTGATTGATGGAAATTTCCGCATCCCAGGTCAAAGATTTAAGAGAAAGAACCGGTATCAGCATCATGGAATGCAAGACCGCTTTAGTAGAGTCTCAGGGCAATATTGAGCGTGCGATCGAGATTTTGCGTAAAAAGGGCATCGCCAAAGCAGAAAAAAAAGCTGACCGGGTAGCTACCGAAGGTCTGATCTGGGCTTATATTCATCCTGGCAATAAGATTGGTGTAATGGTTGAGGTAAATTGTGAAACCGATTTTGTCGCCAAGACCGAAGACTTTGTCACTTTTGTCAAGGATGTAGCGATGCATATCGCAGCTACAAATCCTGCGGCAATTCGGCGTGAAGAAGTTGACCTCGAGTTGGTTAATAAAGAGCGTGAAATCTATCGTGAGCAAGCCCGCTATCAGAACAAACCGGAGAATATCATCGAGCGGATTATAGACGGCAAAATGGACAAATTCTACCAGGATAATTGTCTGCTTGAACAACCATTTGTCAAAGATCCACAAAAAACTGTTAAGGACTATTTAACCGAGGTAGTCGCTAAAGTCGGTGAGAATATCAATATCTCCCGTTTCGTCCGTTTTCAATTGGGCGAGTTAAGTAAATAGTTCAAATACTTCAATAAATCATGACGACTACTCCTTATCATCGCGTTTTGCTGAAATTTTCCGGTGAAGCGTTGTCCGGTGAAAAAGGTAGTGGGATTGATGCTGAGGTAATTGATCGGCTTACTCATGAAATAGTATCAGCAAGTGAATTAGGAATTGAACTGGGCCTGGTAATCGGCGGTGGCAATATTTTTCGCGGAATCAGTGCCAGCCAGCAAGGCATGAACCGGGTCAAAGCCGATTATATGGGAATGCTGGCGACAGTAATCAATGCGCTGGCAGTCCAGGACGCGCTCGAATCTAAGGGTACGCAAGTAACGATAATGTCCGCCATCCAGATGATCGAGGTGGCTGAACCGATGGCCGTTCGCAAGGCGCTGGAATATTTGTCCAATGGTCATATTGTAATCTTCAGTGCCGGTACCGGACGTCCGTTCTTCAGCACGGATACTGCGGCGGCTTTGCGAGCTGTGGAAATTCAAGCTGATGCAATTGTCAAGGCAACCAAGGTTGATGGGGTCTACGACCGTGATCCGGTCACTTTTCCAGACGCCAAGTTCTACCGCCACCTGGATTACCAGACTGTCGTTGAGAAAAGATTGAAGGTAATGGACCTGACGGCTATCACCCTTTGTCAGGATAACCATTTACCGATTCTGGTCTATAATATGAAAATACCGGGCAATCTGCGCCGGCTACTGCTTGGTGAGGAGATCGGAACTGTAATCTCCGGAGGTCGAAATGGTTGCTGAAATCCTGCAGGATACCGAAGAGCGGATGAAAAAAAGCGTAGATACAATTCATCAGGAACTGGCAGCAATCCGGACCGGCAGAGCTAATCCGGCACTGCTTGATTCGATTAAGGTGGATTATTATGGATCGCTAATTCCCTTGCGGCAGATTGCCAATATCGCCGCGCCCGATCCGCGCTTACTGGTGGTGCAGGTTTTCGATCGCAATGCCGTTACAGCTGTGGATAAAGCCATCAGAACCGCAGACCTGGGTTTGAATCCCAGGGTAGACGGTAATATATTAAGATTACCCATTCCACCCTTGACCGAGGAGCGCCGCCGGGAACTGGTAAAATTTGCCCACAAAATCGCCGAGGAGGGCAAGATTGCCATTCGCAATATCCGCCGTGATGCCAATGAGATGATTAAGGAACTGGAAAAAGAACATGAAATTTCCGAAGACAACTTGCATCAGACTCTGGATAATGTGCAGAAATTGACAGATCAATATACCAGCCAGATTGACGATCTGTATAAGCATAAAGAAAAAGAAATCCTAAACGAGTAACTCTCGTTTTCAGATAAATTATAATCTATTAAACTTGTGAAAGTTGATTACTTACTTGGGGATAGATTTATCTATTTCAATAATAGCATTTTTTTGGTA
>CAZJIU010000083.1:6328-9418 GCA_964546145.1 uncultured bacterium | reverse complement strand
TAACCTGTACCTATGCTATTAATAGCATAGGCTCTGATATAATAAAGAGTTCCGGCTGTTAAACCATTAATATTGCTCGTAAAGCTGCCTGCTCCAGCACCATCATTAGTCTTATCGTTTGCAATCGTAGGTTCTGGCGTTGTACTCCAGCATACGCCGCGATCAGTTACAAACGCTCCACCATCGGATGTGATAATACCTCCACCTTGGGCAGATATCTGCGTTATTGCAGTAGGTTCGGAAGTCAAAATTTCGGGAACGGTTAAGGTACTTTTTATAGAGTTTTTTTCACATGAAAAGAATAAAAATAAAAGGAAACAATTCAATACACTTTGAATCATAATTTTCTTATACATATATCACCTTTAAATTATAAACGCTAACATATGTTTAACTAGCATGCTAACCTTTAAAACAGGTTTCTCTATTAAGAAACTTGTTTCTTAATGAAGAAACTTTTTTAGCAGGTTTCTTAATAAAGAAACCTAAAAGTTTCTCTATAGACAAACTTTTAAAACTATTGCGCCTTTTAATTTTCATTTTGCTATATTTTAAGTATTAATTATCCGATTGTCAAGTCCCAGCGAAACGACCTCGCGATATGGTAACTCCCAATATCCACCCTCTTTATTCCACCGGCCGCCAGCGGCTTTTACCAGACGCCCCAGTTTGACTTCACCATAATCAATTTTTAAATGCACTATTTTATTATAAGAGATTTTACTGTTTTTCTTATGCCAGGGCTTTTCCTCGATCAATATTTCAGCTGTTTTCATCATGACCTGCTTCTTCGAATCGTAAATATACCTAACATTCAATAGTCTGTCTCCATACCTCTCAATCAGTTTCTTGGTCCCCTTTTGACCTGGTCTAAGTTTTCGATTAAGCATTCTGTCCTAAAGATTATCCGCCGGACTCTTAATCCCGTATTTTCCCTTCTTCAATACATGAGTATAAACCATCGTTGTCTCCACCGAGCGATGCCCCAGGAGTTCCTGAACCGTCCGAATGTCAACCCCATCTTCCAGAAGGTGAGTTGCAAAACTGTGCCGGAATGTATGACAGCTGGCATGCTTTCGGATTCCGGCCTTTTGTATCGCGATTTTAACGGCTCGCTGTAAAACGTTTGCATCAATATGATGTCGCCGAACGATTTTGGAGCGGGGATCTTCCGAAAGCTCCGCGGCGGGGAAGAGATAACGCCAGCCAATCTCCTTGTTGGCATTTGGGTATTTTCTCTCCAGCGCATAAGGCAGGTAGACCGAAACAATGCCATTTTTAATATCTTTTTCATGGAGCTTAATAACATCCGCGATGTGTTTTTTTAAAGGTTCTATAATGGATTCGGGTAATACGCTGGTCCGATCCTTATCCCCTTTGCCGCTGCGCACGATCACCTGCTGGTAGTGGAAATCAATATCCTGCACCCGCAGTCGCAGGCATTCCATTAACCGCAGCCCGGAACCGTAAAGCAGCGTTGCCATGATTTTGTAAACGCCGGACAATTCCCCCAGAACCCGGCTAACTTCCATTTTACAAAAAACCACTGGCAAACGCTTCGGTCGCTTGGCCCATACAATTTGCCCGAACTCACCGATCTCGATATTCAATACCTGCTTGTACAGAAAGACAATGGCACAGAGCGCCTGATTCTGGGTCGAAGCGGCAACGTTCACATTGACCGCCAGATGATTTAGAAAGCGGCGGATTGCCAGTTCGTCCAGCCCAGCAGGATCCTGGTTTTTGTGGAATTCAATAAATTTCCCGACCCAGTAAATATAATTCCGCTCGGTTCGAATGCTGTAATGCTTTACCCGGATCGCTTCCCGCAGCTGATCCAGTAATTTGGGCTTACCGTTACTATCATTTTCCATTTTCAACCCCGGAATCACCTGTATCATTCAATATTATAAATCGTCCGGTCAATTACAGAAATTTGGTTATGTGCCATAAATAAATTCATCCCTGGTTTTGATCATTCAATTAATTTTTCAAGTCATTTATATAAACATTCAAATCATTTGAGTAAACGTTCAAGTCATTTTCCCACTTGTTCAAACCATTTGGATAAGTTTCCAGGTCATTTGGATAAATTGTTAACTCGTTTGCAAACTTTATCAAGTCATTTGGAAACATTGCCAAGTCATTGGTAAACTCTATCAAACGACCTGACAAAATATAAAAATCATTTAAAAAGATTGTTCACTTGCTTATAAAATTTGAATATGGGTAATCATTCTCACTATTTGACATTCAAAATTTATCATTCAACATTTTTCCATTATCCCTCACAAATGCTCCGCCCCGTCAGCTACAGTCACTGATGGAGTAAAAAATATCTCAGGCTCCGCTTCAGGAAAATATCCCGAATTCAACCTGATATGGAATCCCGGAATCAAATCATTATTACTATAAATAAACTCTCGAAACCTCGCTTAAAAAACGCCAAAATCCCTCCCTTTCAAAGAGTTGCTGATAAAAGAGAAGGACTAATTCATTATATCCCTCTGAATATTACTTAGGTGAATTATAAGTTATATTTCTACAAAAGTCAATAATTAGAACTGACTAAGCATTAATTATTGTAGCTATTGGCTTTATTCAATCAAACCAACTGAAAAACTGGATCGAAATCGGATCCACTTTGGATTTCCACAGCGAAATTGAAATTTACTACCTATAAAAAGGGCTTGATAATGACTTGACAAGAGAATAATTAACAACTAAAATAGACCGGTTATGAATAAAAATTTATCGAAGATGACAAAATTGAAATCAAGAAAAGATATCCAAAGAGAATATAAAGAACGACCGAAATCCGCTGGCATCTTCCAAATTAAAAACACAGTCAACGGTAAAGTGCTGCTGGGGAGCAGCCTCAATCTCGATGGACCATTGAACAGTCACAAATTCATGCTTGAAATCGGCTCACATACCAATAAAATGTTGCAAAAGGAATGGAATGAGTTCGGCGCTGATAAATTCACCTTCGAAATTCTGGAGGTTGTAAAGGTCAAAGACGATCCCAATTTCAACCTAAATGACGAATTAACTTTACTCGAGCAGATCTGGCTTGAGCAACTGCAACCC
>CAZJIU010000083.1:0-6228 GCA_964546145.1 uncultured bacterium | reverse complement strand
AGGAGGGAATCATGAAAGCAATGCGATTATCATCTTGGCTTCTCGTCTTTTTGCTAATCAGTCAGGTCATCCTAGCTCAAACCGTTGACGAATACGTCGCCAAAGCGGAAAGTTACAATCGCGCCGGAGAGCTGGAACAGGCTGCTCAGGTGATGGAAGAAGCTATTCAAAAGTATCCGGATAACTCGACATTATGTGCGTATCTTGGCTTGTATCGCGGGATGCAAGCGGGCAGTACTAAAAATTTCATGCAAGCCGGCAAATTCATTGGCATTGCCTATGAAAATTTAGACAAAGCTGTAGCCCTTGATCCGGAAAATCCGGTTGCCCGATTCAATCGCGGATTTATGGGCACTAAAGTACCGGCATTCATGAATAAGCTGGATTCGGGAGTTGAAGACCTCGAGGCTGTATTGAAAATATACCAAACCTCGCCGCAAGGAACTTCACCCGAATTACTGGTTAGAACCTATAACGCTTTGGGAGATGGCTATCTCAAACAAGGTGAAAAGACAAAAGCCCTAGCTGCCTGGGAAAAAGTTGACGAATTAGCACCCGGATCAGCACCGGCGACAGAAGCCCAGCAGAATCTCGCCAAAATTTCCCCACCCAAAGAAGCAAAGCCAGCTAAAACTGAAATTAAAAAATACACTTCCGAAGATTTAGCCAAGTTGAAAGCAAGCATCAAGCAAGACCCCGAAAATTCGCTACTTTACCTTCGATTGGGACAAGCCTGCATTGACACAAAAAACTATCAGGAAGCTGTCCAGGTCTTGAAGAAAGGACTCACCATAGATTCGACCTCGGCGGAAGCCTATCAGTTACTTATTCAGGCAATCGGTGAATTGGCAAATCTTGGCTACAATGAAAATATCTATAAAGATCAAAATTATATGACTAACATTGCTTTCGATATAACTAATGTATGTGACAAAGCCGTTAGAATTATACCGGATAATATGGAATTACGACTTTCCCGTGGAGTTATTGGTATAATGATGCCTTTCTTTGTTGGTAAACTGGATGAAGCGATTGAAGATTTGGAGCTGGTGAGTCGTAGTAATGCCGCCGACGAGACCAAAGCCGAGGCACTTTACTGGCTGGGCTATGCCTATCAGAAGAAGGCAACGACTCTCTGGATTGATGTGATCAAGAATTATCGCAAGACCGCGGCTTCCCAATTAGCCTTTGAGACCATGTGTCCCTCGGTCAAGCACCTGAATCCGGAAGAATATCAAAAACCTTTTCTGGCAGTTGAATTTATCCTCGGCTTTCGCGACGAACTGGCTCCGCAGACCGCCGTCTGGGTTGAAGATAAAAAGGGCAACTTTGTTAAAACTATCTACGTTTCCGGATTCACCGGCTATGCTAAAGAAAAACAAATCAATCTTCCCAAATATACCAAATCATCCAAATTTACGGATGTTGATGGTGTAACCGCTGCCAGCATCAATCTGGGAGACCACATCTACGTCTGGGATTTGAAAGATAATCAAGGGAAACCCGTTAAGTCCGGCGAATATTTCGTCAAAGTCGAAACATCTTTTTGGCCCAGCATGGAATACCAGGCGGTGTCAGCACCGATCAAAATCGGCAAAACCGACAACCATAACGTCGTCCAGGAATCGCAGCTGATTCCTTACCTGGAAGTGAAATACTTTGCGGATAAAAAATAATGGCTCGAAGAATATCACCAACGTCAAGATAGTAAACGATGCGGCCTCAGAAAAACAGCGGGACTCCAATCGAACGGACGGCGCCGTTAAGAGAAATTTTTCAGCGATTTGTTGGTCACTAAATTATTCGTAAAAACCTGGTTATTTCAATCATTCCCTTATTAATCATAAAGTTTATTACGCCTTAAAATTTCTCAGGCGACGGTAGGGCGATTGCCGTTGTTTTTCGTAGCCGGAGCTTTTTTGTTACTTTTTTAGCGAATGAAAAAAGTAAGTAGTAGGGAAATGCGCCCTAAATTTCATCTGCGTCACTAAGGGCTTAAAACCGTTTGCCAAAGGCTTCCTTCATCGGGGTATCCGATGAGAATGTTCCTGGTGGGAAATTCAGGGATTTTGCTCAAAAATAGTAACGATTTAACTGTTTCAACAGTATCCTCTGGTAATTTATTCAACATTTTCTTACGTCGAACCCACGCTAATTTGCTATTCTTCGGCTTCTGTTTCCTTGCGTTTCCATTGCCTGGAAATCGAACCGCGAATCAGGTAGCCGAGAGCCGGTCCGCAGCCGACCAGAAACCAGCCCTGGGTCATGCGTTCGGCTTTATAGGTTAGAAAAAAATAATTTCCGGTACCGACAAGCAAAGCAACGATAATCACCATCCACCAATATTTGAGCGTTAGCCTTTCAAAAAGCATGAAGAGCGCAACGGCTAAGCCGGAGGTAATCAGGAGTAAATAAAAGCGTACCCCATCAATTTGCTTAAAGTGATAAAAAATAAATCCCACTAAAACCGAATAGAGGATACTCATTAATAGCAGTTTTAAAGTCTTGCGCTGAATTTGCCGATTTTTTCTTTGATGACGAAACTGAATCCGGGCGATGATGATACCCAAAATCAGTGAGAGTAAAAATACTTTGGTAATCATTTGATCCTGCTATTTGTGACTGACATTATTGAGCCAGATGTTTCGGGATACGACCCGATAAGCGGGCTGGTATTCCTGAATATATTCCGGCGAATGGTGAATAACCGGATAGTCATTCTTTTTGACAAATTGATCGAATTGACGAAATGCGGTTTTATTGAGGGGAATTGTTCCATTTTCAACTTCCTGGCAGATATTCGACCAAACTTTAACCAATCGGCTTCTGGCTCTCTTCGGGATGTTAGCCGATTGAGCAATAATTTTTACCAGCAGCGCCGGATCGAGATTCTCATATTTAAAGCGCTTCAAATTAATCCTGATATAACTCGAATCCGGTGTAATATCTTCGAAAAGACCTTCATCTTCCGATGATTCAATTGAATTCAGTTCGTCTTTGAGATAGTTTGCAATTTGGGTAGTGTCGTTTCCCAGATGTCCGGGCCCCATGATGCCCTGGTAAACTAACTTATAAACGTCATCCGGCTGCATTCGTGGATAAAGAACCAGATGTTCCTTAATCAGATTATTCCAGGCTGCCAGATTATCATTTCGAGGCATGCAACTGATACACAGCATCAGAACAATAGTGGAAATCAACTTGAGAACCGGGGTCATTGCTCAGGGGAATTTTTTTTATCAGATTTGGATTCATTAATCTCTTTGAACTGGGCATCTTCGATGTTATCCGGATTGATATTGATTTCCTTCGACTTACCGGTTCCCTTAATTTCACTCTTCGGGGTAAAAATTTTTATTATATGAGGCTCTAAAATCTTCCAAAGTAGATAGATTACTATGATGACTAATAATAAGCGTAACACAATTATTCCCTTTGTTTGGGATTATAATAAACAGTTCCTGAAATTGGTTTTTGTAAAAGTACCAGGAGTTCATTCAAGTCGTCCTGATTCTTGACAAAATCAATTTCGTTGGTGTTGATGATCAGTAATGGGCTGGAATTATAGCGGAAGAAGTATTCATTATAGATCTGGTTTAGCGATTCGATATACTCGCGCGAAATCTCCCGCTCATAACTCCTGCCGCGTTTCTTAATATTCATTAATAGCCGGTCGGTGCTGGCTTGTAAAAAGACTACCAGATCAGGCTTGGGAATTTCCTTTTCAAGTAACCGGGCAATCAGATTGTAGAGCACTAATTCCTTATCGTTCAGGTTTAAATTGGCAAAGAGTTTATCCTTATCGAACATATAATCGCTGACTAACAGGTTGTGAAATAAATCTACCTGTTTAAGTTCAAGTTGCTGGCGGTAGCGACTTAATAAAAAAAACAACTGGGTCTGGAAAGCATGCCGCTCAGGATCATGATAAAAATCTTCCAGAAAAGGATTTTCTTCGAATTTTTCCAGCACCAGGCGGGCCGACATGCGCTCCGCCAGCAGCTGGGCAAAACAGGTCTTGCCGACTCCGATTGCTCCTTCGATGGCGATATAGTACAAATGCTTCATAAATTCATCGATCCTGGCTTATAATTTAAGCACTTATCCAAGAAATTAAATCTTTAATTTTGGAAACCTGGCTGTGATCTTTGCATGATCGGAACAGCTCGCTGATTGTAACCTTTAAAACAGGATGGATATATTCCGGCGCTATTTCCGCCAGCGGTTGCAAAACAAACCTGCGTTCGGCAATTCCGGGATGAGGTATATCCAGCCGGTCATTATGAACAATCTCATCGACAAAAAAGAGTATATCAATGTCAATTTCCCGCGGTCCGTACCGCACCTGCCGAAAATCACGTCCCAAATCCTCCTCTATTTTTTTACAATAAGTTAGCAGCTCGTCGGCATCCAGATCGGTGGAACCTTCGGCGACAAAATTATAAAAATAATCTTGCTCCTTCAGGTATTTGGGTTCGGTCTCATAAAGTCCCGAAATCCGGGTAATCCGAAAATGATTTCGGGATACTAAATAATTCAGCCCCTGTTTTAAATAAGATTCCCGATCGGCGATATTCGAACCAAATCCCAAATATACCGGAAACCAGATCAAGCCAGATCCTTTACCTGATTCCTGTCGCAGCAGATTTCCACTTCGACGGTATCCAGAACGCCTTTTACCGGAGCGCTTGGTTTCCGGATTCGCACCGTCGCCTTTTCCGGTGAAAAACGAGCAAAAATTTCTTTAACAATTTTACCCGCCAGCGCCTCGATCAGGTAAAACTTGGATTTAGTGACCACCTCATAAACCAATTTATAAAGGTCCTCATAACTAATAGTGTCTTTTAAATGATCGCTTTTAATAGCCGCAGCCATATCAAATTCCAGGTCCAGGTCAACTTCAAATCGCCCACCCAGGATTTTCTCCGACTCAGCAATTCCATGGTAACCGTAAAAGATCATATTTTTTAAACTAACTCTACCCATTTCTTCGTTTCCCTTAAAAATTTTGCTCGAATTTACCGAACCGGAGATGGATTGTCAAGCGAACGCTGTTTCCAAATTCACTGGCTGCCGATTGCCCTTGACTAATCGGCAAACTTATGCCAATGAAGACTGTCAATATTCCCGAGATTGACATGCCGACAGAATAAGGATGCCAGATCTTCAGCTGCATATGACAAAATAATAATTGGTACACTGCGGCACAATCGTTGTCGCAATATATAACGGTTTTTGAAAAAAGATAACCAACAAAAAGAAGGAGATAAACCATGACAATCACTAATGTATTACCCGGAAGGTCTTTGATCAAATATCACGACGATTTCGATCGGCTGCTTGGTTCCTTTTTCGGTTCGCTTCCGAACATCGAAAGGGAAGCATGCTACCTGTGTCCTAATGTTGACATTGAGGAAAACGACAATGAATACAATATCCAGGTAGAACTTCCCGGTGTTAAAAAAGGTGATGTAAAAATCACCCTAAAGGACAATATTCTCAGCATCGAAGGTGAAAAAAAGTCCGAAAAGAAAGCAAAATCTGATAATTACCATTTCAGCGAGCGGATTTTTGGAAAATTCAAAAGAAGTTTTGAACTGCCCCAAACAGTCAATCAGGAATCAATTAGTGCCGATTTTAAAGACGGGATGCTGCAGATTTCAATCCCAAAATCAAAAGAAGCAAAACCAAAACAGATCGAAGTAAAAGTTAAATAGAAAAACCAAACCAAAAAGGAGGTGTGCTATGACACTCGTCAGATGGAGTCCAAGAGGAGTAACCGGATTACGCAATGAATTCGACCGCTTGTTTGACACATTCTTCCATAATCTCGAAGAGGAAGAGACAGCCTTTTCACCCGCGGTAGACATTGAGGAACATGAAAAGGAATTCGTGATTAATGCCGAGCTGCCGGGCATGAAGAAAGAGGACATCAAGATCAACGTCAAAGACAATGTCCTTTCGATCTCCGGTGAAAAGACCCAGGAACATAAAACTGAAGACAAGAATTACCATCGTACCGAAAGAGTTTTCGGCGCATTCCAGCGAACTTTCCGACTGCCCGAATATGCTGACCAGGAAAATGTCTCAGCCGAATACCACGAAGGCATTCTGCAAGTGACAATTCCCAAACTGAAAGAATCGCTTGCCAAACAGGTCGAAATTAAAGTCAAGTAATCTCTCTCCCCTACAAGCTAAGAAAGCCGGTTAAGCGCCGGCTTTTTTAGT
>CAZJIU010000082.1:0-9566 GCA_964546145.1 uncultured bacterium | reverse complement strand
GTATTCAGATATTTACGATTAACCCCCGCATTCTCTAACGGCTCCGGAGGAGTCTCCGATGAGAGAGTCTCTGGTGGGAAATTCGGGGGTTATTCTAAGTCTTTCTAGCATTATAGTAATTGGAGATTTATGTTCTCTTTTTAAAATTTCTCCGGTTATATTAATTTCCAGCGAAATTTCATTATGAAGTCTTTGCTCATCATCCGCCATGCCAAATCCAGCCGGGACCAGTCCGGAATCGCCGACCGCGAGCGGACTTTGGAAGAGCGCGGTGTCCGGGATGCCCATGCAATTGGTAAATACTTGCGGGAGAACTCAATTCGACCGGATTATTTACTCAGCAGTCCGGCGGTTCGGGCGAAGAAGACAGCGGCAATCATTGCCAAAGAAGTTGGATACCACCTCGATAAGATTCAAACGGAAGAGCTGCTTTATGAACAGTCAACTTCTAAGATAATCGCTTATTTGCAAACTCTACAGAGACATTATTCCAGTGTCATGATCGTTGGTCATAATCCAAGTGCTTTGGAACTGGTGAATTATCTCGGCAATCAGCCTTTTAATCAGGTACCTTCCTGCGGCGCTGTCTGTCTTGATTTCCAAGTCGAGAATTGGGCAGAAATTGATCATGGGAAAGGACAAGTGCGATTTTTCAGTAGTCCGGAAATGCTTCAGGAAAATCGCTAAGCCGTAAGTATTTGTTTCGATAAATTGAATTTCATTAATAATTTTTCTTGCCAATTTACTTAATCAAAAAGAGGAATGGATTGAGATGACGAAAAAGATCGGAGTTCTTACAGCAGGCGGTGACACTCCCGGATTGAATGCTACTTTGCGCGGACTTGGCAAAGCCGCACTGATGAGTTATAACTTCCAGATTATCGGTTTTAAAGATGGATTCCGGGGATTGGTTTACAACAATTATCTCGAATTGGATTCGGTTAAGTTGTCGGGCATTATTTCCACCGGCGGCACATTGCTGGGAACCAGTCGGGATAAGCCGCATTGTATGGTAGTTAACGGCAAGACCCATGACATGACCGACGCAATTATTAAAAATTATCACGAGCACGGACTGGATGCTCTGATCTGTATTGGCGGCGGCGGAACTCATAAGAATGTCTATCGCCTGATCCAGAAAGGCTTGAATATTATCACAATTCCCAAAACTATTGACAATGATGTCCCCTACACCGATACTACGATCGGTTATGATACGGCGATGAGTATTGCCACCGAGGCGATTGACCGGCTGCATACGACCGCCTATAGCCATCACCGCATTATGTTAGTCGAGACCATGGGGCATCATGTCGGTTGGCTGGCTCTGGGAGCAGGGATTGCGGGTGGTGCGGATGTCATCTTAATTCCGGAAATTCCTTATGATGTCCATGTTGTAGCGGAATCGGTTTTAGAGCGATATCGTATTGGAAAAAATTTTAGCATTATTGCGATTGCTGAAGGCGCCGTCACCAAGAATTTTGTCGCTAATGTTCGTCGGCTGGAGAATCAAAAAAAGATGGCTGAGAGTCCGGAGGATAGACTCAAAGCCGAGAAACTTTTGGCTAAACTGCGGATCTATAGACCGGATCATGTAATGCGGCTGGCTGCCAAACTCGAGGAGCTCACCGGTTTGGATTCGCGGGTTACAATTTTAGGTCATCTCCAGCGGGGCGGTAACCCGTCGGCAAATGATCGGCTCCTGGCAACTCGCCTGGGCACCGAAGCCGTTGCTTTGATTAAGCGGCAGCAGTACGGGGTTATGGTGGCGGCTTGTGGCAATCGCGTCGAGCCGATACCGATCTCTCGGGTGGTCAATAAGCGCAAATATATTCCCATAAATCATCCCTGGCTTGAAAGTGCCCGGCAGGTGGGTACCTGTCTGGGTAATTAGTATTGATAATCTCTTGATATTTTCGGCTTATTGCTCGAAGTGAGCAATCTTGCGATTCAGGAATCGGGAATAGCCGAATGATGAGTGTGGATCCAGCCTCAGATTCGGCAGCGTGATTAACATTCCTTTGGCAATGTCTTGAATTTTGTTCATAGGGATATTCGTAATTCCATAAAATTCAAAAGCAATCGTCCACCAACGCTCCTGCCTGATGGTGATTTGGGATAGTTCTAAGGTAAATCCCTGTGGCACTCGCCGGTCATAGGCAATCGTAACAGGTATAAGCGATTCGGTCAGCTGGTAACGCTGCAGATTACGCCGCTTCCGGATTCCGAACCAGATGGGATCGGCAGCAATTTCATTAAAATTAATCTCTACCGGGCGTAGAGCAACACTCCACTTTTCCCAAGTTTCGATTGCTCCTGTCGTCTGAGGAGTAAATCGAACTGGCTTTTCTACTGCTTGCCGCTTTTTAATCTCGATGCGGTTCTCCCGCAACTTGATCCCGATGGTGTCATCGTTAGGGAGCGAGTAGTAAAAGTCGGTGTGTTCTGCTTCTGTCCAAACCTTGGGATGAATTTTTGTAAACCAGCTCATCATTGCCGGTGGAATTGAACCCTTGTCAAACCAGCGCACTTCGGCAGTTAGATACATTATTCGTTCCTGACCTTGTCGGTTAAGCTCGCGCTGAAGATTGTCACTGCCTGACCTCGGAGAAGAACGCGGTCACCGATTAATTCGACCTGGACGATACCGCCCCGGTGTGATGCCTGATATGCTGCAAATTTGGATTTACCCAGCTTCTTCGCCCAGTATGGTCCCAGAGTGCAGTGCGCCGAGCCGGTAACCGGGTCCTCATTGATTCCCAGACAAGGCGCAAAGAAACGGGAAACAAAATCAAATTGCGAATTCCGGGAGCGGCTGGTAACAATTATCCCGCGGGCGGTTACTTTCTTTAATAGGTCGAAATCCGGTTTCAGAGATTTGATGACATCTTCGGAATCGAGTTCGACTAAGTAATCGAAGTCATTTTTCCCACTGAAAAGAAAATTGACATTGCCCAATACCCGGCTCAGGTTTTCAGGTTTGGGGCATTGACTTGCCGGCGTGGCAGGGAAATTCATTTCCAGAAAATCGTTGTTCTTTTTGACGGTCAAAATTCCACTTTTGGTAAAGAATCGGGCTGTATCATTGGGTTTTAATTTTCCGATTTCAAACAAGATGTGAGCCGTTGCTAAGGTAGCGTGTCCGCAGAGCTCGACCTCCGTTGCCGGGGTGAACCAGCGCAATCGAAAACCGTCCGATTCGGGATAAACATAGGCAGTTTCCGCCAGATTCATTTCCATTGCCAGGTTCTGCATCCAGGATTCTGGAGCGGGTTGCTCGAGAAGACAGACCCCAGCGGGATTGCCTTTGAATGGTTCGGCGGTAAAGGAGTCAACTTGATAAAGTTCTGCTTTCATATTCATTTTTCCTTGCGATATTGATTGGTGTAATAATCTAATTCGGCGGCGGTGATCAGGTGACTCGAATCGGCTTTCAAAGTACAGCAGTGCCGCGCGGCATACAATCCACGAATTATCGCTTGCTCAAGCGAATATTTATCGAGCACATAACTACTCAAGAATCCCACCGCCAGGCTGTCACCGGCGCCATTGGTATCAATAACTGGTTTGTCAAGATTAACGGGTTTGAAATAAGCAATTTTGCCGTTATTTCCAAGAGCACAGCCGCGACTGCCCATTCCGGCGATGACGATCTGATGAGGATTCAGTTTTTGAAAATGCCGGATAAACGGTTCCGGCGAAGCGTAATTTACCGTGGAGAAGAAAAGAATATCGGCAAAGCTGACGAAATCCTGGCGGTATTCGTCATTAAGATTAGTGACATCCTGAATATCACAGGCGATGACTGCTCCGTATTCCCTGACAATGGGCAGTAGCCGGCGCGCCCAATTGGGAATATGAAAATGCGCCAGTTTTGTGCGGGACAAAATTGTGCTGCAGACTTTAAGGTCTGGAGTCAATTTCATGTGACTCTTCCCGTCGTAGAAATTCTTGCGGCGACCGTCGGGATACATAAAATTGATACTCCGATCTGTTCCCGCAGGATCTATGAATATTGCCGTTGTATCAATCCTGTCCCGTCGGAATTCTTTGCGGATGAATTTTCCAAGGCAATCGTCACCGACATAGCCAATGAAGGCGGTTTTTTTTGCCAGCCGGGCATAACCGCGACTGGTATAGCCGCCAGCCTGACCGATATAATCAACATTCTCGGTGAAATTGGATTCTCGGTCGAGCTGTACCAGGTTGTTAGAAAAATAAACGTTGGTATCTATGCCGACGTTACCAATTACGGTTACATCGAATTTTTGCCGCTGATTTTGCATTTTATTCAGTCACTTACTACTCTTATTTCGCCCAAATTTAATCTGAGATTTCTTTTAATCCGAATCATATTGAAAGTAATTTTTCCGGGTTTGATGACACAATCAAAGATGATTTCAGGTTTTTCAAAGAAAATAGTTATATTAATTAGGTTGAATAGTCTGCTTTATTATCGAAATCGAAATTATAAATTCAGTGTCAATAATCCCGTTTTAAATTAAAGGAAAAGAACGATGAAAAAAGTATTGTCGTCTGGATTGATTTTGTTGTTAATGCTTTCGGCCTGCTCCAGACCAGACCGTGAGTCTAATCCCTTTTTCAGTGAATGGCAAACCCCGTTAGGTGCACCGCCTTTCGATCGGATCAAAAACGAGCATTTCATGCCGGCGTTTCAAGAGGCAATGCGGCGCCATAAGGCAGAGATCAGGGCGATTATTGCCAATCCGGAAGATCCAACTTTTGCCAATACGATCGAGGCCTTGGATTATTCCGGTGAATTGCTCGAAAGGGTTACAAACATATTTTACAGCTTGAATAGTGCCCATACCAGCGATGCAATGCAGACCATCGCCAGGGACATTGCCCCAATATTGTCCAATCACTATGATGACATTAGTTTGAATGACACCCTATTCCAAAAGATCAAGGCCGTTTACCAGCAGAAAGATCAGCTGAAGCTAAAAACTGAACAGGCAACTCTCCTGGATAGATATTATCAGGATTTTGTGCGCAACGGAGCTAACCTGTCCGCCAGTCAAAAGGAGCGTTTTCGCAAGATTAATGAGGATCTGGCCCTCCTGACCACCAAATTTGGCGAGAATGAGCTGAAGGAGGATAATAATTTCGAATTGGTTATTGAGAACAAGGAAGATCTGATTGGACTGCCGCAGAACGTCATCGCCGCCGGCGCCGAAGCTGCCCGGGAAAAGGGCTATGAAAATAAATGGGTTTGTACTTTACACCGCCCCAGCTGGGAACCATTTCTGCAATATTCTCAGAAACGCAATTTGAGAGAGAAAATCTATACTGCTTATATCAATCGCGGGAATAATGGCGATGAATTCGACAACAAGCAAATAGCTGCCAAGATCGCCGCTCTCCGTGCGGAACGTGCCCGCCTGCTCGGTTTTCCGACTTATGCCGATTATGCCCTGGATATCAATATGGCAAAAACGCCCCAAAATGTCTATGACTTGCTGAATCGACTCTGGGTGCCAGCCCTGAGGCGGGCTAAATCTGAGGCTCGCGAGTTACAGCAAATAATCTATCGGGAGGGTAATAAATTCTCATTAGAACCTTGGGATTGGTGGTACTATGCCGAAAAGCTGAAAAAAGAGAAGTATGATTTAAATGATGAAATTTTGCGTCCCTATTTCCAACTGGAAAATGTCTGCCAAGGAGCATTCGATCTTGTAACAAAAATTTATGGAATAACTTTCCACGAGCGGAAGGATATTCCGGTATATCATCCTGAGGTTAGGATTTTTGAAGTTAAAGATAGTGATGGAAGCACTCTTGGTTTGTTGTATACCGATTATTATCCGCGCACCAGCAAAGAGGGCGGAGCCTGGTGTGGAGCATTTCGCGAGCAAATGTATAAAAACGGAGTTAAAGTACTGCCATTGGTCAGTAATATCTTCAATTTTTCTGAACCAAGTAAGGATCAGCCGGCGCTCTTAAGTCTGGATGAGGTGCTGACCCTTTTTCATGAACTAGGGCATGCCCTGCATGAATTCTTCAGCAATACAACTTACCCTCTTCTGGCAGGTACCAATGTCGCGCAGGATTTTGTTGAACTCCCCTCGCAATTTATGGAAAATTGGGCACTCGAGCCGGAAGTTCTGAAAAGCTATGCCAGGCATTATCAAACCGGCGAACCGATTCCTGATGAGTTAATCCAGAAGATTAAAAACGCTAAACTCTTCAATCAGGGTTTTATGACAACGGAATATCTGGCTGCCTCTTATCTCGATATGGATTGGCATACCCTGACGACGATTCGTCCTCAGGCCGACGTCCTGGAATTTGAAGATGAATCGCTCTTGAGAATTGGATTAATCCCGGAGATTGTCAGCCGTTACCGGACGACCTATTTTGGTCATATTTTTGCCGGTGGCTATGCCGCTGGCTATTATAGCTATATCTGGGCAGAGGTACTGGATGCGGATGCATTTCAGGCTTTTAAGGAAAAGGGATTGTTTGATCAACAAATTGCCCAGTCGTTCCGTAAGAATATTCTTGAACGCGGTGCGACCGAAGAACCGATGGTGCTCTATAAGCGGTTTCGGGGCGCTGAACCCAAGATCGAGCCTTTGTTAGCAAGACGTGGTCTGCAGTAAAATCAACTACTCTTATACGAATATAGAATAGCATTTATTATTCCACCTTTTCGATTTAGCAATAGTTTGGCTAAATAAAATTTATCCGGTTTGCGATTTTGGCAAGGATAAAATTTTTTTATCCCGCAAACATACCTTGCAATCTTAAACTCATTAAAATTATATTTGCGCTTGGCACCGTGATCGTTTTTCGATGGTTTATTACCAAAGGCGGACAGGCGAGCCTTGGAAGAGATAAGTGGGGTAATTTTTGATCAAGATTAAGAAGGGATTAAATCTACCAATCAACGGTCAGCCGGAGCAGCAAATTTATCCCGGCAATCCAGTTACTAAGGTAGCACTTATCGGCCCGGACTTTATCGGCATGAAGCCGGATTTTGCAGTGGCGGTCGGCGATCAGGTCAAGCTGGGCCAGTTATTGTTCACCGATAAAAGACGTCCCGAAATCCGTTTTACCTCACCTGCAGCTGGTCGGATTATCGCAATTAACCGCGGCGAAAAACGGATTTTCCTCTCGCTGATAATTGAGCTTGACGGAACAGAAGAAGTTACTTTTCGCTCCTATTCCCCAAGTAAAATAAAATCCCTGACCCGTGAAGCAGTCATCAGTAACTTGTTGGATTCTGGCTTGTGGATAGCCCTGCGCAGCCGGCCATTTGGTAAAATTGCCGATCCGACTAATCTACCGCATTCGATTTTTGTGACCGCTATGGATACCAATCCACTAGCTTCCTCTTTGGAAACGATCGTGGCAACTCAGCCGGGAATGTTTACCCTTGGGCTTGAGATTTTAGCCAAGCTGACAGACAATAAACTATTCGTCTGCAAGTCTCCGAAGGCCAATATTCCGGTCGCTGATCTCTCCAATCTCGTCGTTGAAGAATTTGCCGGTCCTCATCCGGCCGGCAATGTGGGTACACATATTCACTTTCTCGATCCGGTTTCCCGCACCAAGACTGTCTGGTATCTCGGGCTGCAGGATGTCATCGCCGTTGCTCAACTTTTCACCACGGGAAACCTCCCGACAGAACGTGTCGTGGCACTTGGCGGACCGGCGCTGAGTAAGCCCAAGTTAATTCGTACCCGCCGGGGAGCTGCTACTGATGAGCTCGTTGTGGGTGAGCTTAAAGCGGGCGAGAATCGCATCATTTCCGGTTCGGTTTTATCCGGCTATCAAGCCACAGGAGCATTAGCATTTTTAGGATTTTATCATCAACAAATTTCAGTCTTAGCGGAGGATCGGCAGCGAAAACTATTTGGCTGGTTTAGCGCCGGCTTTAATCTGTTCTCCGTAAAAAATATCGTTTTATCCCGCCTGTTGCCCCATAAAACATTTGATTTCGATACTAATTTGCATGGCGGTGTTCGGAGTATTGTACCCGTCGGCAGTTATGAAAAGGTGATGCCGCTGGATATTCTCCCGACCTACCTCTTGCGGGCGCTGGCAGTTGACGATATTGAGGGTGCCGAGCAGTTGGGATGTCTGGAACTGGAAGAAGAAGATCTGGCACTGTGTACTTTTGTCTGCCCATCCAAAATCGAACATGGCAATAATTTACGTCGGGTTCTGACGCTGATTGAAAAGGAAGGATAGTGAGAGTACTTCGGAAATTCCTGGATAAACAGGCGCATCATTTTTACAAAGGCGGTAAGCTTGCTAAACTGTATTACCTGTATGAAGCTATTGATGCTTTTTTCTACTCGACTGATAAAGTGACCGGCGGCAGGGTCCAGGTGCGTGATGCCCTGGATTTGAAACGCATGATGGTCATAGTAATGGTGGCACTCATTCCGGCAATCCTGATGGCACTTTATAATATTGGCTTTCAGGCTAACCTGGCGCTGGCTGGTTTGCCTACTGTTCCGCCGGGCAGCTGGCAGAGGGCGGTGCTCATCTGGCTGGGCGTTGGATTTAATCCTCAGAGTGTTTTTGCTAATCTTCTCCACGGTGCGTTATATTTTCTTCCGGTCTATATTATTACTCTACTCGTAGGTGGATTCTGGGAGGTTTTGTTTGCGAGTATTCGCAAGCATGAGATCAATGAAGGCTTTTTTGTGACCAGTATACTTTTCCCGCTGATTCTGCCGCCGACAATTCCTTACTGGCAGGTTGCCTTGGGTATTACCTTTGGAGTAGTGATTGGCAAAGAGGTTTTTGGCGGTGTCGGTATGAATATCTTGAATCCGGCGTTGGTTGGGCGGGCATTTTTATTTTTCGCTTATCCGGCGCAAATTTCGGGCGATCAGGTCTGGGTCGCGGTGGATGGTGTCAGTCGGGCGACTCCTCTGGCGCAACTGGCCGACCCGCTGCTCCAATTCAGTTCGACCTGGAAGGACGCTTTCTTTGGATTTATTCCTGGCTCGATGGGTGAAACTTCAACCCTCGCCTGCCTGATTGGAGCCGCGATTTTAATTATTACGGGTGTTGGATCATGGCGGATTATGTTGAGTATTCTGGTGGGCATGGTAGTTACCTCTTTGTTCTTCAATCTGGTTGGCAGTGACACCAATACGATGTTTCAGGTAACGCCACTGTGGCATCTGGTTTTGGGTGGATTCGCCTTTGGTACGGTATTTATGGCTACGGACCCAGTAACCGCTGCGATGACTGAGAACGGTAAATATGTCTATGGTTTAATGATTGGATTTCTGGTGATCCTGATTCGGGTGATTAATCCGGCTTTTCCGGAGGGGATGATGCTGGCAATTCTGTTTGGTAATGTATTTGCGCCGATCATTGACCGAATTTTTATCAAGGCTAATATCAAGCGGAGGCAAGCCCGTTATGTCAGTGGATAGTACGGCAAAAACGATTCGGGTTGCCCTGGTCGTCTGTCTCGTCTGCTCGGTCCTGGTCTCGACGGCGGCGGTTGGTCTGCGCGGGATTCAGGAAAAAAATAAGGAACAGGATAAATTGAAAAACATTCTTATTGCCGGTGATGT
>CAZJIU010000081.1:0-9918 GCA_964546145.1 uncultured bacterium | reverse complement strand
TGAGCCATTCACTTACTTGTCGACGTAAATAATTTTCATTGCCAAGGAAAGAAAAATCCCTGGAATCAATAATAAGTTTTTTTTGAAAAAATGATTTAAAATCCTCAAATCTCATAGCATTTCTTTTTATTACACAATAATGTAATATAAAGAAATAGACATGTCAATTAAAATCTACTTGACAAAGATTAAAAAAATCTTTGCGAAAGTCTGCGACTTTTACAAAGTTGTTACTCAATCCTCTCCTGCGCTAAGATTGAGAAAACCTTCTGAAGTTGACAGGTCTCCCCCTTTTAGCGGTACAGATTTCACTTTCGAAAAGATGAAAATTCTGGAAATACTACCTAACTATGCCAAATAAATTATTGACACATTAGAAATTAATTTCTGTTTTGCAAATCATTATAGATCGGCTTTGCGAAAGTTCCGAACTTTCGTAAAGTTTACTCGTCTGTCACCCAGCTCGAAATATATTCCACATTTTCAGGCAGATTTTCTGGATAGTTGCGGACAAACCAGTTACCCCTTAAATTCAATTCCTTTGCTGCCAGTTCAAAATGACACATGGCAATGCCCAGGTCAATGCGCTGAAGATCGGTACGGGAAAGTCTCAGATAAGTCCCCGGCTGGCGTTGCAGGTAAAAGTCAAAGACATTATCCCTTTTGATAATGCGCCAGGGCTGCCGATTGGATGCCGAGGGTGCCAGCCGGACCATTTCCAGGACCGTTGCATATTCTCCGATTTTATTGCTATTTAATGGCTGGGTCCAGTCAACTTCGAAATACAATTCACTCCAGGGCTTGCGCTTATTTGAACCGGCGCCTAGTCGAATTACATTATCCCGGATCGAACGTGCTTCGGTAGAATATCCTACAGGTGTAATAGCCGGAATTATTTCGTTATCTTGGAGTGGAATCAGTTTGGCGAATTCACTCCGCCGGAAGCTTCCGCCCAGCCAGCAGGTGCCGAGATCCATAGCGGTCATTTGCAGAATGATCCATTCCATTTGAAATCCGTAATCAACCAAATTATCAGGTTTATTCAGGCATTTTCCGATGATGAAATATTGAGCGCCGCGAATGAAACCGTAAGTACCGAGTTTGACTTTTTGGGAAGTGGCAATGGATTTGTGGATGAGTCGAAAGTCAGCCGAAGTAGCAAAAGGAGCAGCTGGAAGACTATCCAGAATCTGCTCGATTTGATTTAACTCCTCAGCTGAAAAAGGAATGTTCTGATAATCACGCTTGGAAGAGCGTTTACGGATAATATTCAGAATAGAAACTTTGTTAGACTTTTTATTAAAGAAGGAATTTTCAGCCAAGGGATTTCAAATCCTCAAATCCGGAGATTGCTAATCAGAACCTTTTTCTTATTAAAAATAGCCGGCTCTTTTAAATGCCTGCTGGACGATCTTTGCCGAGGGCCCATCTCCCCGGGCAACGACTACTCCGACCTGGTTGGGGGTAGCACTTACAATCTCAGCCACATCCTGATGGGTGAATCCGGGACATAACAGGATTGAATCAATCGCTTCCTTTTTGACAAGTTCGTCGCAGACTTCCAGCGCCTCTTTCAGGTTTTTTACTATAATCGTGATCAGTTTGTATTTTCCGGTTTTGATGGTGCTGCGATGGACGGTTTTATCGGCATCGGGAGCGTATGAGATGAATAGAGAATTGAAGGACATAATTCCCTCCTTAATTTATTTCTTTGCTACTACTAAAATTTCGAGATCATTTGCGGTCACCTTCCTTCCCCGCTGGTAATCCCCGGGAGCACAGCCAAAAATGTCAATTGTCGAAAATTTAAGACTCCTCAGCAACCAGGTAATCTCGACGGGTGCGTAATAGCGTTCGTTGCAGTTCAGCGTTTTTTCGATCCCGTGATCATCGGCTAATGTTATCGTTGAAAGATTCCGAAAGGTCATCAGATCAAAATTATCAGTAACGGATGCCAATTCATTAACAGAATTTTCGTTGATAACATTTTGGACCGAGTGGTAAAGTGGAAACAGGGCATTCAGACAAGAGAAAATAAATGTTCCGCCCGGCTTCAATGCCTGACCGGCATTTGCCAGAATCTGAAAATTCATCGCATCGGTCTCCATCAAGGAGAACGCACCTTCGCAGAGCATGATCGCGACATCAAAGGATTCCTCAAACTGGAAATCGCGGGCATCCCCTTTCAGAAAGGTGACCTTGACCCCGGCTTCTGCGGCTTTTGTTCGGGCTCTTGCCAGCTGTGAGTCGGATAAATCTAGTCCGGTTACCGAATAACCGCGCCGTGCCAGCTCAATTGCGTGCCGACCGGTGCCGCAGCCAATATCGAGAATTTTTAACGATCGGTTATAACCTATTTCCGATTCGATAAAGTCTACCTCGGCTACCGTTCCCTGGGTAAAAATCTCCTGGTCGTATTTTTCAGCGTAATCGGTAAACAATTCTTCATACCATTGGCTCATTATTTTTCTCCTGTCAATTGATCGACGGGAAATTAACGAATTAATCCAAAATCAAAAATAGAAAACACCCGGTTTGGATATTTCCTATCATTTTTGACGACGCAATAAATTTATTAAAATTATCTTGCATTTTTATTAAGGCTAATTGTATATTTATACGGTTTTTTTGCATATTTATTCATAATATGAGAGAAAAGGCAGAACGGCTCAAGATGATTCGTGATATTCTGGAGAACTCCAAAATCTCCAGTCAGGAGGAATTGCGCGAGAAATTGGAAGAGCAGGGATTCGGAACTACCCAGGCAACCCTCTCACGTGACCTTACTGCTCTCAGGGTAATCAAAATTCCGGATAATGAAAAGGGTTATATTTATACGCTTGCCAGTGAAATATCCGGCGCTATGCTGAATTTGGAGGGAAGTTCTCCGATTCACACCTGCAAGTCGCTTGCCTTTTCGGGCAATCTGGCGATAATCAAATGCCTGCCGTCTTTTGCCCCTAGTGTTGCCTTAATTCTGGATCGTCTCAATCTGGATACAATTATTGGTACGATCGCCGGTGATGACACCGTTTTGATTGTAATCAAGGAAGGTTTTTCACCTCAGCAATTCAGGAAGCTACTTATGGAGCAACTTCCGGAGCTGCGTGAGCGAATTTGAAAGATATATTCGTGTAACTTATTGTATAAAAGGATAAAAGAAGAAAGGGTAGAATGAGAAAGCCAAAAGTCATACTTGCCTATAGCGGGGGGTTAGACACATCGGTTATTTTAAAGTGGTTGATTAATAAGGGATATAACGTTATTTGTTATGTAGCTGATGTTGGTCAAAAGGATGATTTCGAAAAGGTTAGGGAGAAAGCTCTGAAGACCGGGGCTTCGAAGGTTTATATTGAAGACCTGAAAGAGGAATTTGTAATGGACTATGTCTATCCGGCGCTGCGCGGTAACGCCATTTATGAGGGACGTTACCTGCTCGGCACAGCCCTGGCACGACCGTTAATTGCCAAGCGGCAGGTGGAGATTGCCGAAAAGGAGAAAACCATATGGGTTGCTCATGGTGCCACCGGCAAGGGTAATGATCAGGTGCGCTTTGAATTTTCCTATTATGCTCTAAATCCGAAAATTATGGTCATTTCACCCTGGAAGGATCCCGTGTTCCTGGCAGAGTTCAAGGGGCGCAGTGATCTGATTGCCTATGCTAAAAAGTGGCACATTCCGGTGAAAGCTTCACTTGAAAAATCTTTTAGTGAGGATGATAATCTAGTACACATCAGTCACGAAGCGGGTATTTTGGAGGATCCGGAGTTCCGACCTTATGAAAATATTTTTAATCGGACTCTGTCGCCCCGCTTGGCTCCCGATGCAGAAACGATTCTGGAAATTGAATTCAAAGATGGCTTTCCGATTAAGGTGGTGAATCAATCAGATGGGACTGAAAAGGATGATCCATTAGAGCTTTTTATTTATCTGAATGAGATCGGTAGTAAAAATGGCGTGGGGCGGGTAGATATGGTGGAAAACCGCTTCGTTGGGATAAAATCGCGCGGTGTTTATGAATCGCCCGGAGCAACGATTTTGTGGGCGGCACACCGGGACCTGGAAGGTATCGCCATGGATAAAGAGGTGATGCACATCCGGGATATGTTAGCCCCGAAATTTTCCGAACTGATCTATAACGGCTTCTGGTTTTCCCCGGAAATGGATTTTCTGATGAGTGCTTTTGAAAAGAGTCAGGAAAAAATTGATGGCACCGTCTATGTTTCAATTTATAAAGGCAATGTTGAGATTATCGGTCGTAAATCACCGATTTCGCTTTATGATAAGGAATTATCCAGTATGGATGTTGAAGGCAACTACAATGCCCTGGATTGCAAGGGATTTATTAAAATCAATGCAATCCGCCTGAAAGCTCACCATATCGTGTTGAAAAATAAGAAACCTTATAAATGGAGAAAGAGGGAAAGATACCATGAAACTATGGCAAAAAAGTTACACACTCAACAAGGAGATTGAATCCTTTACCGTCGGTCGGGATTATATCCTGGACCTGGAGTTGGTTCCCTATGACTGTTTGGCTTCCAAAGCGCATGCCCGGATGCTGGGTAAAATTGGCATTCTGACGACGGGGGAGGTCAATGATTTAGTCCGTGGTTTGGATCGGATTTTGAAATTGCACAAAAGCGGCGATTTTAAGATTCGTCCCGATGATGAGGACTGTCATACGGCGATTGAAAATTTTCTGGTGCTACATGTCGGCGAAGCCGGCAAGAAGATTCACACCGGCCGCAGCCGGAACGACCAGGTTCTGACTGCCTTGCGAATGTATTCCAAGGTAAAACTGGAGCAATGCATCGAATCCGTTAAAAAGACCATTGAATCTACGGTTCCGCTGATTGATCGGGATGGTGACATACCAATTCCGGGCTACACTCACAGCCGCAAAGCCATGCCCTCCAGTGTCGCGATGTGGGCTGGAGCATTTAAGGATGCCATGACGGATAACTGGAAATTGTTGAATGCCACGATTCGCATGATTGATCAGAATCCCCTCGGCACCGGCGCCGGCTATGGAATACCACTGCCGCTGGATCGGCACATGACCACGGTAGAGCTGGGATTTGCGAAAATTATGGAGAATCCAATCTACGCCCAGAACAGTCGTGCAAAATTCGAGGGTTTTGTATTAAGTTTGCTGACTAATATTATGGCTGATATCAACAAAGTTGCCTCAGACCTGATTTTTTTCACGATGCCTGAGCTGGAATTTTTCTCGCTGCCGGATGAATTTATGACCGGCTCCTCAATCATGCCTCAAAAGAAAAATCCGGACGTCTTTGAACTACTGCGCGGTAAGTATCATGAACTGCTGGGTTATGAGCTGCAAGTCCGTAATACGACAATCAATCTGATTTCCGGTTATCATCGTGAAATTCAGCTGACCAAAGAGCCGGTAATTCGCGGCTTCAGTTCGGCGATTGAGGCGATTCATATAACTGGTTTGGTTTTTGAGAACCTTACCGTCCATAAAGATAAATGTGAGGCAGCAATGACCAAGGAGTTATTTGCGACGGAGAAGGCCTTTAAACTTGTCCAGCAGGGCATGCCTTTCCGTGAAGCCTACATGCAAATCAGCAAGGAATATGAATAGCTAAGCTATGGCTGAGGTAATTTAAAATGCAGAAAATTTGCGTTTCGGTTGTTGGTGCTTTGGGGTATACAGGTTATGAACTGGTGAAAATTTTATTAAGGCATCCCCGGGTTGAGTTGAAATACTTAGCTGATAAAGCTGCTGTTGGCAGTCCATATTCCGAGCTATTTCCGGCTTTAAAGGGTTTGTGTGATTTGCAGTGCACAGCCACTGATGTAACTGCAATTGCCCAAGACAGCGATGTGATCTTTTTTGGCTTGCCACATTTGACCAGTATGGAAGTTATTCCCGAGTTCCTTAAATATCACAAGAAGATTATTGATCTCAGTGCTGATTACCGGCTGAATACGGCGGAGCTGTTTTTAAAATCCTATGGCGCTGAGCACTGTGACAAAAAGAATCTGTCGAACTTCGTTTATGGTTTGCCTGAGATTAATCGGGAAAAGATCCGTCAATCTAACCAGATTGCCAATCCGGGCTGCTTCCCGACCGGGATTATTTTAGCCTTAATGCCGGTGTTAGCCGCGGGATTGATTAAACCTGAGGGAATAATTGTGGATAGCAAGACGGGTATCTCGGGCGGGGGCAAAACGCCCAAACCGGTTTTTCACTTTCCCGAATGCAACGAAAATTTTGCGGCTTATAAAATTGCGTCCCACCAGCACGAACCGGAAATTGAACAGGAACTCAGTAAAATCGCTGGTCAACTAGCTGACATCGTTTTTGTGCCACATCTGGTGCCGCTCACCCGCGGAATTTTTAATACAATTTATGCCGAATTGACCAGCCCAGTGAAACCCGGCGATTTGCATAATCTTTATCGTGAGCGGTATGAGCAGGAGCCCTTCGTCCGAATATTGGAATATGGTAAATCGCCTGAAATCAAGTATGTAGCTTATACCAATTTCTGTGATATCGGGATGAAGATCGTCGGACGGCAGCTAATCCTGATGAGTGCGATTGATAACCTGATCAAAGGTGCTTCCGGTCAGGCTGTTCAGAACATGAATTTAATGCTGGGCTTCGAGGAGATGCTGGGACTAATCTGATGGTGAACGCATGAAATTCATCCAAAATCCTAAAATCACCGATCCAAAAGGATATACTGCTGCAGCGGTACATGCCGGTTTCAAGCGCAAACGCAAGGATTTGTGCGTCATCAAGAGTGAAGTTCCGGCAAAGTGTTCGGCCGTTTTTACCAAAAATATAATCAAAGCGGCTCCGGTTTTAGCCGGAATGCAGACTTTGAAAAAGTCCGGCAATTTGCTCCAGGCAGTCATCATCAATTCCGGCAATGCCAATGCTGGAACTGGTACTCAGGGTTTGAAGAACGTTGAAGAAACCGTTGCATTTCTGGCAAGTAGAATTGGAGTTCCTGAGGAATTGATTCTGGCATCGAGTACCGGAGTGATCGGTGAGCTGCTGGATATGAAGAAAATGAGAGCCGGAATTGCGGCCATTCATTCCCGGCTGTCAGTAGCGGGCGGAGCTGATTGTGCCGAGGCAATTTTGACAACCGATACAGTGGAGAAAGCCTTTGGTGTGGAAATTGACATTGACGGTTTTCCGGTTAAAATTTGCGGAATTACTAAGGGATCAGGCATGATTGCGCCAAATATGGCTACTACACTTGCCTTTGTAACTTCAGATGTAAATATTGATCATGCCGCCCTAAAATACGTTTTCACTGACTGCGTGGAGCATACCTATAATATGATTACCGTTGATGGTCATACAAGTACCAACGATACAGCTTTGATTATGGCTAACGGCCTGGCTGGCAATCGGGAGATTCACAGCGGTACTTCTCAGGCTGCAATTTTTAAAGAAGCGCTTTATGAACTGATGCTGGAAATGGCCAAGTCTATTGTTCGGGATGGAGAAGGGGCCACAAAATTTGTCACAATTGTGGTTGGCAATGTAGATACTTTTGAGAATGCCCGGAAAATGGCCTTTGGCATTGCCAACTCGCCTCTGGTCAAAACGGCAATTTTTGGGCAGGATCCTAACTGGGGACGAATTCTTTCCGCCGCCGGCATGGTAGATGTTGCCTTCGATCCTGATCGAGTTGACCTTCTGATTAATGGAACTGCGATATTTCAAAAAGGTAATCCACTCAAGTTAGACCGGGGCGAAGTGGCGCAGCTCATGAGTCCAACCGATTTAAAGATTCAGCTGTTGATCAATAACGGAACCAAATCAGCGGTTGTCTATACCTCGGATTTGTCTTATGAGTATGTTAAAATAAATGCCGAATATCATACCTGACAGGTGGTAAGATGCAGACATTAATCGAAAAAGCGGATGTCCTGATTGAGGCTTTGCCTTACATCAAAGTTTTCCATGGCAAGAAGATTGTTATCAAATTCGGCGGCAGCATCATGGATGACGAAGCCAAGATGAGCAAGGTGCTCGAGGATATCGTCTTCATGAAGTTTGTTGGCTGGCGACCAATTGTGGTGCACGGCGGCGGTCCGCTGATTACGGAAGAGATGAACCGGCGCGGCATCAAAGCCCAGTTTGTCCATGGATTGCGTGTGACCGACCGGGAAACCATGGATATTGTCGAAGAAATTCTGGCTCATAAAATCAATGCTCAGATTGTTAATATATTGAATAATATGGATGGCAATGCAGTTGGATTATCTGGCTTGGGTCAGGGCATGATCCGGGTGGATAAAATGATGCCCGAAGTAGACGGTCACCCGATTGATATCGGCTACGTAGGTAAAACCCGCTTTATTAATGTGGTGGAGCTGAATCGTATATTGGATGACGGCAAGATACCGGTGATTGCACCAATTGGGCGGGGAGATAATGGACTCAGTTACAATGTGAACGGTGACGTCGTAGCCGGTGACATTGCTTCCTCCGTCGGTGCTCGAAAATTGGTCTACCTGACCGATATGCCGGGAATTTTACGCAATCCCAATGATCCTGCAAGTGTCATTAGCACTATTACCCGGAATGAAACTGAACAGCTGATTGCGGCTGGAATTATTAAGGGCGGAATGATTCCCAAAGTCAATTCCTGCCTGGAGGCTTTGAAGTTCGGAGTCAACAAGGGGCATATTGTAGATGGAAGGATAGAACATTCGTTATTGCTGGAGATCTTTACCAAGAAAGGAATAGGAACGGAGATATTGAAAGATGGAGCATCAAATATTTGATCAGTATGTCCTGCAAACTTATAGTCGGGTGCCAATTACCCTGGTGAAGGGCAGCGGCATGCGAGTCTGGGATGAGTTTGGTAATGAGTATTTGGACTTTTTTCCCGGCTGGGGTGCAGGTAATCTCGGGCATTGTCATCCGAAAGTCGTTGAGGCGCTGCATAAGCAGATTGATGAAATTATGCATATTCCTAATGTTTATTACAATGATAGGCAGGGCGAGCTGGCGAAGTTAATTATCGAGAATACCTTCGATGGGCAGGCCTTTTTCTGCAATAGTGGTGCGGAAGCCAATGAAGGAGCGATCAAATTAGCCCGCAAGCGCAATCCGGCGAAAAAGAAAATTATCACTTTGAATAACTCTTTTCACGGGCGCACGATTACGACGGTTACTGCAACCGGTCAAACAGAGTATCAGCAGGGATTTGATCCGCTGCCCGAAGGCTTTTGTTATTGCGAGGTTAATGATCAACAGATGCTGCAGGCGATGATGGATGAAACCGTAGCTGCGGTTATGCTCGAACCGGTTCAGGGGGAGGGTGGCATTGTGCCGCTGACGGTAGAATTTCTGCAGGCGTCGCGAAAGTTGTGTGATGAGCATGATGCTTTGTTAATCCTGGATGAAGTCCAGACCGGCATCGGGCGTACCGGTAAGTTATTTGCCTATCAGCATTTCGACATTGAGCCGGATATTCTGACGATGGCAAAATCTTTAGGTGGGGGAATTCCGATTGGTGCCTTTGCCGTCAAGCGCGAATTTTGTTCGGTTTTGCAGCCGGGTAGTCATGGCTCTACCTTCGGCGGCAATCCGGTCGCTTGTGCCGCCGCGATTGCGGTTCTCAATGCAATCTGGGATGAAAACCTGCTGGAAAATGCGACACTCATGGGTCAGTATTATCGTGCCCAACTGGAGGTGCTGAAAACCAGATTTGACTGTATCCGTGAAATCCGCGGACTGGGACTTATGCTAGGTGTGGAATTAACCATGCCCGGGGCGGAGATTGTGGATAAATGCCGTGCCCGAAAATTATTAATTAATTGCACCCACAAAACCGTCCTGCGCCTCATGCCCGCGCTCAATGTTACGAAGGAGCAGATTGACCGGGCCTTGACTATCATCGGTGAGGCGCTGGAATC
>CAZJIU010000080.1:2896-9929 GCA_964546145.1 uncultured bacterium | reverse complement strand
TAGTATAGGCAATTGCCAGGTTGTAATGACCTTCGTAACGTTTTGGCTCAACCTGGGTGGCAGCTTTGAACTCCAGGATGGCTTCGTTGGTTAATCCCTTGTCGGAATACCACTTTGCCAGGTCATAATGACTCTGGTAGTTTTCGGAACAATGAGAAACGAGGCACAGAATGCCAAAAATTCCAAAAATAATAGCGATCTTTTTCATGGCAACTCCTGGAATTAATCTCATCATGTTTAGTCAAATTTAGCGGAAAGTGGAATAAAAACAAACAGAATGTAAGCATCAAATTGCCAGAACTTCATAGAGATTTTAGAAGATAGAAAAGAAATTTATATATTATATGGTGAATAATTTGTAATTACCCATGAAATCTCTACCGAATAGAATTAATTTGTTGTCAATCCGCTTTTTGTCTTCTATTCTGGTTTTTGGTCAATTTGTGCTCACGGCTCCGGCACAATCTAAGGAGAGATTACGCCTGATTGGAGCGGATCGCCTGGAGCAGGTTTCCCGTGAGGGACTGAACTTCAAGAAGCTTACCGGCAATGTCCATTTCCGCAAAGGCGAAGTGGATTTGACCTGTGAATTAGCCTACTGGTTTGAAAAACAGGAACAGGCGGATTTCTATCGGAATGTGCAGGTGACCAAAAAGAATCAGATTTTACAGGCTGATACACTGACCTATTTTGCTGACCGGGATATTATTATTGCCCACGGTCGAACCCGTTTTACGGATGGGGAGGTAACTTTAACCTCGGCGAAATTAACCCATTTTGTTGATCGGGATATTTCCGAGGCTTACGGGAAGGTTTATCTGTGGGATGAAAATCGAGATGTCAATGCTGATTCAATTACCTACTATTCCGAGACAAAAAAAGCCGTGGCGCTCAGCCGGGCAGTAATTCATGACCGCAAACGGTTTATCTCACTGTTTGGCGACAGCCTGGTATACTTCAATGAAACGGGGGACATCGAAGCCACCCGCCATCCATTCATTGTTAAAAAGGATTCAACCGGCAAAGAAACTTTCCGCATCAAGGGCGAGATTATCAAAAGGTTCGAAGAGAGCGGTTATTTTACCGCCCGACGAAATGTCAAACTCTGGCAGGATGATTTCAGCTCCTATTGTGATGTAGTGGATTATTATGACTCGCTGGAAGTGGCGACGATGAGCGGTAAACCAATAGTCTATCGGGAGAGCCAAAAGCTCGTCGGTGAGCAGATGAAAATGCAATTACAGGACGAGGAGCTTCAATCGCTTTTCATTTACGATAATGCGGTTGCCTCTTCCCATTCCAAAGCATATTTGCCATACAATAAATCCGATTCGGCTGCCGTGGCGGAGCGGGATTCGGTCCAGACTTATGACGAACTCACCGGTAAGCTGATGGAAATCTATTTTCAGGGTGGTCAGACCGATTCAATTCGGGTCAGCGGCATGGCAACCAGTTATTATAACGTCACCGAAGACAGCATTATTCAGGGTGTCAATGTTGCCAGTGGCGATACGGTTATCATGAAATTTCTGGGTAAGCGTCTGAATCGGATCACAGTTATCGGGGGCACCGAAGGCAAGTTTATTCCCGACGAAACTAATACCAGTACCGACACGACCGTTCTGTATTCGGCGGAACGAATTGACTATTATCTAGAAGATAAAATCACAAACCTATATCAGAAATCGGAGATAAAATCCGGTGACATGGAGCTGAAAGCTGGTAAGATTTCAGTCAAATGGGATGAGAATCTGTTATATGCCTATCCACTTGGTTCGCCACCTTATGATTCCACTGAAGGCAATAAACCTACGCTCTATCAGCATGGTCGTGAACCTTTCTCGGGAGCCGAAATGATCTACAATATGAAGACCCAAAAAGGTCGAATTGTCGAAGGGCGAACTAAAGAGCAGGATGGCTATTACACTGGTGAAAATATTGCCAAGGTTACCAAAACCGATTTTTATGTTACGAATGGTGTTTATACTACTTGCGATCTGGAAGAACCGCACTACTATTTTCGCAGCCGGCGAATGAAACTTATTCAAAAGGACAAAATCATTGCCCGTCCGATTGTCCTGTATATCCACGACATCCCGCTGCTGGCTTTGCCTTTCGGTATTTTTCCCAATAAGGGCGGTCGCCGGCATTCGGGCTGGATTATGCCTACCTATGGCGAAAGCGGCACGGCTGGTGGCTATATCCGCGGGTTGGGATATTTCTGGGCGCCGAATGATTATTATGATATTCGCCTGACTACCAACTTTTATGATAAACGCGGCACGATCTTTCAGTACCGGACGCGCTATAATAAGCGCTATGTTTTTAGCGGTTCGATTTCCGGTTCTTATACCAATGAATTCCTCACCGATTTTCAGAAACGGCAGTGGACGCTTAATATTAATCATAGTCACAAACTCAGCCCAACGATGCAATTGCGAGCTAACGGCAGTTTCGTCAGCAGTGACGACCTCTATCAAAAATTGGGTATCAGTCAGAATACCCGGCTGAACCAGCAATTGATCAGTAATGCTACGCTATCCAAAACCTGGCCGGATAAACCCTATTCCATGTCAATGACTTTTAATCAGACGGTTAATCTCCAGGCGAAGACCCTGATTGCTACCGATCCGACCCAGGTTGGACAGAAGATCAGCTATATCAAACGTTCGTTGCCGAATATTTCCTTTAATCGCGGCACTAAGCCGCTAATTCCGGCGCGGGCTGGTGTCAGCGCTTCCAAAACACGCTGGTATAATAACATCTACTTCGGAATCAGTTCGCAGTATTTGAACAACCAGGACATTTATTATCAGGGCAATGATTCGCTGCTCTGGGAACGGCAGGATCAGACTAAAAACGCCGTAATCCACAATATCTCGCTGAACAGTTCCCAGAAGGTTTTCAGTTATATCACGCTGAATCAGAACATGAGTATTCAGGAGGGCTGGATTTTTGATTACCTTCAGCCCCGATATAGCGGTGAGCAATTTGTTATTGACAATAATAAAATAGTTACCCAGTCGGTCAGTGGATTCAAAGCCCGGCATACTGGCAGCATGTCGCTGAATGCGCAGACTAAAATCTACGGTATGTTTCCTGCCCGCATTGGGGCATTAAGGGCAATTCGTCATGTGGTTTCACCGCAAATCGGGCTTTCCTACCGACCTGACTTTTCCCAGAAAATCCTGGGTTGGGATCCGGGTTATATCCAGACGTGGGAGGATTCCACTGGAAAAATCTGGAAGCACGATTATTTCAGTAATACTCTGCTCGGATCAACCCCGGCAGGAGAATCGAGAGCCATGACCCTGCGGTTGAATAATCTGTTTCAAGCGAAAACCAAGGTCGGCGATCAGGAGAACAAAGTTGATTTTCTGAATCTGGATTTTGGTACCAGTTATAATTTTGCTGCCGATAGTTTACGCTGGGCGCCGATCAGTACTTCGATTCGGACCCAGTTATCCAAGAAATTAGTACTGAACATCAGTGCCAGCTATGATCTGTATAAATACCGGAACGGGCGAGTCAATGAGTGGAATGAACAAAAGTATGGTATTCCCATCCCGCGTTTAACCAGTGTAAGTGCCACAACTGGTTTTTCACTCTCAGGACGGCGTTTTGGAGTTCAGATGCCAGGTGAGGCGACTGCCGATACCAGTGACGTAGAAGATGAAATTTTGGGAACGGTTGATACCGAAGAGGATATTGGGGAAAGTCCACCGGTACCGACAGCCGGCGCTGAATTGTGGTCGGGAAGTATGAGTTTTCGCTATAATTATAACCGACCGAATCCGGCAGTGAAAAGCGAATCTTTTTTCATGTCAACCAGTCTCAAACTGAATCTCAGCTCCAAATGGGCAATCAGCTGGCAAGGCAGCTTCGACCTCCTGGCAAAGAAGATTAACAGCCAAAGCTTTACAATTACCCGGGATCTGCACTGCTGGCAGTTAACATTTAATTGGACCCCCAGTAAATACAGCTATGCCCAGCAGTACAATCTGACGATCAATGTGAAGTCACCGACCCTGCGGGATCTTAAATATGAAGAAAAGGGTGGCAGACGCAGTACTTACGGATTTTAAAAAGAGTTCGGGTAGTGAATTTTTCCATCGGCTGGCAACCATTCATTATTCAGGTAATCTTATTTTAGTTGGATGGAAAAATAGCTGAGTTTTTAGACAAATAATCATAACTTTTATTATGAATCTGGTTTACACTCCATTCATAATTCCTATGTCAGCGGCGGTTGTCGTCTGCTTCCTGGTTTTCCTGTACGCGATTCGTCATCGGCAGATTGCCAGTTCGCCGGCATTTATTTGGTTGATGGGTTCAATTATTGAGTGGTTGGTCTGCTATTTGATATGGATGGTTACCGATGATGTACAGTTTAAAGTGCTGTTATCAAAAATAGAATATATCGGGGTGGTTATGGTAGCCCCAGCCTGGTTATTGTTTGCCGTTCAATATGCCGGTCATAATAAATGGATCAGCGCTAATAATATCGCGTTGATTTCGATCCTGCCAATTGTGACCCTGATTCTTGTCTGGACTAACGAGCAGCACTGGTTAATCTGGGATGGATATAATTTTCACTGGGACCATAATATTTTACTGCCGGATATCAAATATGGTCAATGGTTCTGGGTTCAGACAGCTTATTCATACCTGCTTTTAATAATTGGTACCCTTTTAATCTTGAGAAGGGTTTTCGAATCGTCGCAGTATTACCGGAATCAGGCTATCGTACTGGTAGCCGGAGTTCTGGTGCCGTGGTTCGGAAACATTCTGTATGTATTACAAATTGGTTTTATTCCGGGACTTGATCCAACACCGTTTTTCTTCGCGATTTCAGGTATTTTGCTGGGAGCAGGTCTGTTTTATTTTCGCCTGCTGAGCATTGTCCCGATTGCCCGCAATCTCGTGGTGGAGAACATGGATGGCTGTTTATTGGTCCTGGACGGCAATAACCGGATTGTGGATTTAAACCGGGCTTGCTTGAACATTTTCGGTTGGTCTCTCAAGAAGGTGGTGGGTAAAAATATTACCGAAGTCTGGACCTATAATAAAGAACTACTGGAAAAGTACAGTGAAGCACTTAATGTCCGTAGCGAGATCACCCTTGAGAAAAATGGAGAAATTTACTATTACGATCTGCAGATTCAACCGCTGTATAACCGTAATAATAGTTATATGGGGCGCTTGATTACATTACATGATATAACCGAGCTGAGAGAGGCTCAAATGGAGATTCAGCGTCAGCGCAAACAGGAGTCAATCGAGTTGATTGCGGGCGGAGTGGCTCATGATTTTAACAATTTACTATCAATTATTATGGGAAATTTTAAACTCGTTAAAATAGCTTGTGAAGAACATAGAGATATTAAAGATTATTTGCAGCGAATTTATGATAGCGCCCAAAAAGCCTCGGCAATCACCAGCCAGTTATTGACTTTCACAAAAGGAATTGAGCCTGTGAAGGAACCGCTGTCTTTATCCCGGATTGTCCGGGATACGGCCGAACTAATTTTGAGTACCAGTGAGGTAAGCTATCAGCTAAAAGTCCCTCCAGATTTATGGCAAGTTTATACCGACAAAAACCTGATGGTTCAAGTATTGGAAAATCTGATCATTAATGCCAATCAGGCTATGCCTGAAGGTGGCACGATCTTTATTACTGCCGAAAATATCAAATCCTCTCCTTTGCTGCCTAAACCTTTGAAAATGACTAATTCCTATGTCAAACTGAGCTTCAAAGACCAGGGTATGGGGATCCCAAGGGAGCAGTTGAGTAAAATCTTTGACCCTTATTTTACGACCAAACAGCAAGGGAGCGGATTGGGTTTGGCAATCTGTGATGCAATCATCAGAAAACATGATGGATATATTGCGGTTGAATCTGTCGTGGGTAAGGGTTCAACCTTCATGGTCTATTTACCTGCTTATCTGGAACAGTTGGAAAATTAATTAGCCGTTTTATATTTTATCTGAGGACGGAATTTTAAATAAAGTTGTAATGAGAACTCCATTTTTCAGTAGATTGTATATCGGTTGTATAGCGTTTGCTCTCTTGTCCGCATGTTCACGCCGCATCTATCAAACTGTCTATCCCACTCTGAACGATGGAAGGTATGATTCGGAATTTCCCTATCGTAACTGTTCGGCAGAGTTGAGGCGAATCGGTGAAACGGTCAAAATGATCAACGCGATTGCATATTATAAGAGTTATGTTTTCCCTGAAAATCAGAGAGTCCGGAAGTCACAGTTACAGCCAGAATTTATTCGACAAAATACTTCAGAGATAATCTATTTTAATCAGGCTACTTCGGGAACCGCAACTATTATCTTGAGACAGAGCGATCGGATGGCGCTTTTAACCTGTGCTCATATTGTCAATTTCCCGGATACTCTGGTGCGCTATTATGCTTTAGAGGATGGCAAGCCAAGCCCCTTTGTCCAATCCTTATCGATCAAAGAAAAACAGGCTAATTATGTCACTAATCTTGGAAATATTGGCGAGATACATATTCTCAAGATTGATGAGGACAAAGATCTTGCCATATTAGGGACCGAATTCCCTTCATCGGCAGACAAGCTTATTCCGATCTTCAATTATCCCCTGGGTAAAGCCAAAGACCTGGAGTGGGGTAGTTTCGTTTATCTTTTAGGCTATCCGCGCGGAGTCAAACTCGTTACCCGGGGAATTGTCAGCGAACCTAACCGGGATAAGCATGGGGAATTTATCGTGGACGCCCTGTTCAATCGGGGCTGCAGCGGTGGAATTGTTTTAGCCGTAAAAGATGGAGTTCCCAATTTCGAATTGGTGGGGATTGCTAAATCGGCGGCGGCCGAATATGAATACCTGATCAGACCGAACAGTAGTATTGATCAGACTAATTACGACCTTCATTTTCCCTATAGTGGTGACCTGTACGTGGATTATAAAGCGAATATTCAGTACGGAGTTACCCATGTTGTGCCAATCGAGGCGATCCAGACCTTTTTTCGGGATAACTACGAATTTTTCCTGGGA
>CAZJIU010000080.1:0-2796 GCA_964546145.1 uncultured bacterium | reverse complement strand
ATTGCAATTAACGGATTTGGACGCATTGGGCGATTAGTATTTAAAGCGGCTTACACGAATCCAAAGTTAGAAGTTGTGGCAATTAATGATTTAACCGATGCTAAGACATTGGCGCATCTGCTGAAGTATGATTCGATTCATGGCAAATTCCCGGGCACGATCGCTGTGGATGGAAATTTCCTGGTCGTTGATGGTAAAAAGATTGAAGTTTATGCTCAGAAAGACCCGGCTGCTTTGCCTTGGAGCAAATTGGGAGTTGAGATTGTTGTGGAAGCAACCGGCAAATTCCGCGATCGTAACGGCATGCAGAAACACATTCAGGCCGGAGCCAAGAAGGTTGTACTGACAGTTCCCGCTAATGCCAAAGAGGATGTGGATGTGACTTTAGTACTTGGAGTCAATGACGAAATGTTGACCAAATCAGCGGTTTTAGTTTCCAATGCTTCCTGTACGACCAACTGTCTGGCGCCGATTGCCAAGGTTTTGAATGACAATTTTGGGATTAAGTGCGGTTTGATGAATACGATCCACTCCTATACCAATGATCAGGTTATTCTCGATTTTCCGCACAAAGATTTGCGCCGGGCTCGGGCCGCGGCGCTTTCGATTATCCCGACCAAAACCGGCGCCGCCAAAGCCATTGGATTGGTCATTCCAGCCCTGGATAAAAAGTTAGACGGATTTGCGATGCGCGTTCCGACTCCCGATGGATCGGTGGTTGACCTGACCTGTAAATTAGAAAAACCGGCGACGATAGACGAGATTAATGCGGCAATGAAAGCCGCCGCAGAAGGACCGATGAAAGGCATTCTGGAATACTGCGAGGATCCGATTGTCAGCACGGACATTATCGGTAATCCGCATTCTTCGGTTTTTGATGCAGCCTTAACTAAAGTACTCGATGGCAATTTTGTCAAGGTGGTCTCCTGGTACGACAATGAATGGGCTTATAGCCTGCGGGTAGTGGATACCGTTCTCAAGTTGGTATAAATGTTATAAAAGGCGTTTTTTGAAAACAGTCAAGTTTATTTTCGGCATTCATGATCATCAGCCGGTAGGCAACTTTGATTTCGTTTTCGAAGATGCTTACCGGCATAGTTATCTCCCCTTTATCGAGATTGTCGAAGAGTTTCCAAAAATAGCAATAACTTTACACTTCAGCGGCTGCCTGCTGGAATGGCTTGAAGCTCATTATCCGGAATATCTGGACCGGATTGCGAAATTGGTGCAGCGCGGTAATGTCGAAATCCTGTCCGGCGGATTTTTCGAACCGGTGCTGGTGATGATCACCGATGCCGATAAGGTCGGCCAGATCAATATGATGAATGATTATATTAGAAAGCGCTTTGGCTATCGGGCGCAGGGACTGTGGCTGACCGAGCGGGTCTGGGAACCGTACATGGCTAAGCCAATTGCCGAGGCTGGCATAAAATATGTCACGGTGGATGATTATCATTTTCTCGGTACCGGGAAAATGGAGAATGAACTGACCGGACATTTTATCACCGAAGAGCAGGGGTTCACTCTTTCAATATTTCCGATTAATCAGAAATTACGTTATGCGATTCCCTTTAAAGAGCCCCAGGTGACGATAGATTATCTGCGTCAATTTGCAACGGATAATGGTAATAATGTAATTGTAATGACCGATGACGGTGAGAAATTCGGGGTCTGGCCGGGAACCTATATAACCGTTTTTGAAGAAGGTTGGCTGCGCAAATTCTTGACAATTCTGGATGAGAACAGCGACTGGATCAAGACCTGTACATTTGCGGATTATTATGCGGTTCACTCACCGAAAGGTCGAATCTATCTGCCGACGGCATCTTATTTCGAGATGAGTGAGTGGGCACTGCCCTGGGAGGCAGGCGAAAAGTTCGACGATCTGGTCCAGGAGTTCGAAAAACAGGAGCGGATCGAAGAGGTCAAGCCCTTTATCAAAGGCGGCATCTGGCGCAATTTTCTATTTAAATACGATGAAGCCAACTGGATGCAGAAAAAAATGCTACACCTCTCGGAACGCTATCATAGCATCGAGGAATCGTCCTTAACTGCAGCTCAGCAGAAGGATTTGAAGAGCGCTCGTGAGCACTTCTGGCGCGGGATGTGTAATTGCGCTTACTGGCATGGCATTTTTGGCGGACTCTACTTGCCGCACTTGCGCCACGCAGTTTACGGGGAATTACTGCGTTGCGAGCAAATGCTCAATAAGTTACAAAAACGACCGGCTTTTTATGTTGAAGAGACGGATATTGACGGCGATGGCGATCCCGAGGTTCTAATAACTCACAATCAAATATTCACTGCCTTTGCTCCGCATCGGGGGGCGATGATGAGTGAATTTTCGCTCTTGAAGAAAGCCTTTAATGTACTTAACACCTTAAGACGTTATAAAGAATCCTATCATCGCAAGGTTCTGACTGCCAATAAAAATTCCGGCAGCGGCTCGATCCACGACAACATCACGGTTAAAGAAGAAGGTCTTGAAAATTATCTGAAATATGATCTTTACCCGCGGAAGAATCTGGTTGATCATATCATCAATGCCAGCGTCACTCTGGAGCAATTTCAGAATGGCGAATATTATGAAGATGGCGACTTCATTGGGGGTGAGTATAATTACTATCTGAATAAGCAGGAGCATTCGATAATCTTTTTCCGGGATGGCTGGGTCAACTGGCTGCGCTTTCGGATCGAAAAGAAAATTACCCTCGAAGATTCAATTATCAAAATCTCTTATAGTTTGACTAACAGCGGCGATAAACCGAACTTTTTCCGGTTTGGGCCGGAATTCAA
>CAZJIU010000079.1:0-10054 GCA_964546145.1 uncultured bacterium | reverse complement strand
ACCTGGTTCGCCGACTATCATTCAACATTGCCAGCTATTATTTCCCGACTTTTGAAAAAGCCCTTTATCGCGATTGCGGGTGGTTTTGATGTGATCGCTATGCCGGAAATTGATTGGGGTGCCTGGATTCACTGGCAACGGCGCCTGGCAGTCAAACTGACTTTCCGGCTGGCAACTGACATTTGGTGCCAGAGTCACTTTACAAAACGTGAACTTTATAAACGGGACAGACGACTCAACTCACGAGTGATATATTTAGGTATCGAGCAAACATCATTGGAGCCCAGTTCAACATTAATAAAAGATCCTAAAATAGTTTTAACGATTGGACTGGTTTATAGTGAGAGACGTTATTTGGTCAAAGGATTTGATCGCTGGCTGAAGCTCGCACAAAGAAATCCCCAGTATCATTTTCGCTGGATTGGTTTCTCAGAATGTATGTATTCGAAAATCGAATCGCTGCCACTAAATTGTCAGTTGGAACCGCCGCTCAAGATGACGGAACTAATCCCGTTTTATCAAGAAGCAAGCATCTACTGCCAGCCCTCGCGAATGGAAACCTTCGGTAGATCATTATTAGAATCTATGTTATTTGGATGCATACCGATAATTAGTTCAGAGACAGCTTTACCAGAAATTGCGGGCTCGACAGGCGTGGTTGTATCTCCCGATGATTGGGAAGATATGGATTTGGATAGAACTCGGAAAAATTTTCAGCTGTCTCCAGAACAAATTAGAGAAAGAGCGATACTCAATTTTACCCTGTCACAGAGGGAAGAGCAAATAATGCAAAGGGTGAAGGAAATCTTAAATGCCAGATGACGAAATTATCAAAATTCATGGCTCAAAAACCGATTCCACTTACTTTTCAAATACCAATGCAGATTTAGTGGCATTAATCCCATCCAATCCCGGACGAATTTTAGATATTGGATGTGCCTCTGGAAAATTAGGCGAAGACATAATTAAGGCCACAGCACCCAAAGAATATATCGGGATAGAAATAGTCCCGGAGATTGCGGAAATGGCCCACACCCGACTTTCCAAGGTACTAATTGGTAATGCGGAATCTATTCTGCCAAAAATAGATACCGGATCATTTGACTGGGTAATAATGGCAGATATATTAGAACATACTGTTGATCCATGGTCGTTAATATCCGAAGTGTCCCGGATAATAAAGCCGCACGGTATGTTATTGATGAGTATCCCTAATGTAAGGAATTTGGGGGTATTATTTGATCTTGCCTGCAAAGGACGCTGGGATTACACGCCTTTTGGTATAATGGATCAAGGCCACTTACGATTTTTCACACGATCTACGATTACTGAATTGTTAACTAAAAGTAAATTTGAGATTCGATCGTGCCAATCCAATTCCCGCAACCGCTGGAAAAGATGGCGGGGTAAAACAATTGCCAGAATTCTTTCATTCATTATTGCCAAACCATCTGCCTATAACGAATTCATTACGGTTCAGTGGATAATATTAGCCCAAAAAATAAGTAGTCCCGGTAAAATAAATTAACACAATGAACCTTACTCAAAATTATTCTACCATAACACTACTACCTTTAAAAAACTACGATTGATCCCAATGAAATTTTCTATACTCAGCCTGACATATAATCATGCGCCTTTTATCGCCCAATGTATCGAATCCGTGCTGAAACAGACTTATCCTAACTGGGAATTAGTAATACTGGATGACGGATCCAATGACCAAACCGGAGAGGTGGTTAAGCAGTATTTGTCAGATAAGAGGATTAGATATTATTATCAAGAAAATCAAGGTTCGATTAATCTGGCATTTAATTACAATAAGTTGCTAAGCCTGGCGACCGGTGAAATTATCACAATCTTAGAAGGTGATGATTATTGCACTCCAGAGTTGCTTGCCGTTCATTATGAATCTTTTCAGGATCCAGAAGTAGTTTTATCCTTTTGCCAGGTGCGGGTCGAAGAGAAGGGCTATACCTGGACTTCGCCGAAGATTCCGACTAATACAGAAGAATTTGCTGTCCTTAATAATAATCCTCCCGGTAAAGCCTATAATCTTTTGTTGAAACAATGTTTTATTCCCGCGCAGGGAACCTCAGTACGCATCCAGGCAATGCATAAGATAGGTGGTTTTTTATCAGTCCCAAGACTACAAACTGTAGATTATCCAACCTGGCTAAAAATTGCTACAATTGGTTCGTTCCATTTTATTCCTAAACCACTAACCACTTGGCGTCGGCATGCCTCCCAATTAACCAGGCAACAAATTGTACCTTTGACGAAAATAATGATTCCCGTTTTATTAAATACATTAAATTCATTACCAATCCAAATTGCGAGCAATGTCAATATATTACCTTCCGAATTGCGGCGTTACTGGGAAAAGATGTTGACAATCATCCTAATCCGAGGTGGACGATATAAGCTAATGGTAAGAGACTGGAAAACAGCCCGACAGTACTATAGGGAATCATGCAAAAAATGGCCGGCGATATTACCTATTTGGCGGATTAAAGCCTTATGTGGCATATTGATGTCCTGCTTTCACCGGGACATGGAATGGCTGACATTTTGGGGGTCGGCTTTTTCTAGAAATAAGAGCAAATTTACTCAATAACTCTGATGATTGATTTAATTAAAACAAGCATTAAAGATACTTTAATTTATAGCTTAGGGAACATAGTTCTGCGCATTTCAGGATTCATCCTTTTACCGATATACCTTGCGCACCTGTCACCGGCTGAATATGGAATTTTAGGAATATTAGAAGTAACGACTCAGGTACTTATTCAGATTTTCAGTCTGGCGCTGCACTTACCACTTATCCGCTGGTATTGGGATCCTGAATACCGTGATCGTCAGAAGACGATTTTCTTTACGACCCTGACATTTTCGATCTTTTTAGTAGGATTAATGTTCATAGGATTTATACCATGGGCTAAGGCTTTTGCCCAATTTCTGTTTCATAATACAAAATATATCAATCTAATTCAGTTAATGTTAGTCAGCGCCGGTTTGCAGATTATTACAATAATTCCCATTACTCTGGCAAGAGTTCAGGGTAAGGCTATTCTTTACACCACTTCGCATATCTTTAATTTTATTGTCGGCTTGATACTTACTCTCTTTTTTATTTTAAAACTAGGAATGAAGGTCGAGGGTATTTACCTCGCTCAAATACTTGGGTATGTAGCAAATATCTTATTTCTGGGACAGTTTATCTGGCAGAATTCGGAATTGAAGTTTGATTTTACACTATTAAAAGAAATGCTAAAGTATAGTTTCCCATTAGCATTATCATCTCTGGCAGGAGTGTTATTAACTGTCGCAGATCGTTATGTATTGAATATTCTGGGACAGCTGTCCGATGTAGGTGTGTATTCATTAGGATTTAAAATCAGCAATACTTTGAATGTGTTAATTATTAGTTCGGTAAATTTAGCACTTACACCACTGATCTATCAAAAAATGGAGGATCCGAATAACAAGCGATTTTACGCGAAGGTCATGACCTATATGACATTTGGAGCAATGTTCTTTGTACTGGCGCTGTCGCTATATGGTCAGGAAGTAGTAAAGTTATTCGCCAAGGATAAAGCTTATTGGCCAGCTTATCAACTTATCCCTATTCTATGCTTTGCAACAGTATTTGGAATGCTAAAAGACCTGGCGACCATTGGTTTGAACCTTAAAAAGAAAACGAAAATTATTGGATTGATAGTAACTATAATAGCATTGGGGAACGTTGGGTTAAATTTTCTGTTCGTTGCACTTTTTAAAACAACTGGTACGGCACTGGCGCTGCTATTGACCCAGATGATCTTTTTCTATGTAATGTATCAGGCAGCACAAAAGCAATATCAAATTCCATACGAAATTGTCAAATTGTATAAAATGCTTTGTCTGGGAGGCTTTTTAATCGGAATAGGCTTTTTAATTGCAAATGAATTATTGTTGGTACGTGTACTGGGCAAGCTTCTTCTGATTATAATTTTCCCGATCGGGCTTTATCGCTGGAATTTCTTCGAACGAGTCGAGCTCGATGCCATTAAACAAATCTGGATTAAATGGCGAAATCCAGCATCCTGGAAAAAGAACATTTCAAATTTTAAATTACAATAAACCTAAAAGTAAGGTTAGATCATGAGTGCCAAACCGCATAAGACAAACCCAAAAACAAGTGAAATAGTCAGGTCAGGAATTTTAGATAAAATCGGATTGAAAAACGCTCTTGTGATTATGACATTTCTCCTGTTGATTATTTTAGTATCTTTTTACAAACCTTATGTGATCAATCGCTTAGAGCCGTCAGGCAATGATAAAATATCCTCGATTGCTCAGAGCAAATATATAATAAACTATCAGCAAACTACGCATAATAAACCATTGTGGAACCCGGCAATATTTTGTGGAGTCCCGATTTATTACGCATCTTCCGCGAGTGCCGTTAATATTGACACCCTAATCAGCAAAATCAGCGCAGTTATTGACTGGAGACTAAGCTGGTTCATTCTGGCAGCAATCGGGATGTTCTTAATTTTCAAAATGCTGGAATTTCCCTGGTATTATGCCTTAATCGGAATAATAGCTTTTCTTTTTTATCCCCATTATCAGGCATTAATCATCGTTGGTCATTTTGCCAAAGTCCGAGCTGTCTGTGCCATGCCACTGGTGGTATTTGGATTTCTGTACTTAGTAAACAAGAGAAACCTAATTTCACTGCTGCTCTTTACCATCTTTTTTTCACTGCAGTTACGTACCCAGCACTATCAGATAATTTTCTATACCCTGTTACTTATATTAACAATTGGCATCTGGCAAATTATCGACTGGATTAAATCAGCCCAGCAGAAGAATATTGGTGTGGCTCTCGGGCTTTTTATAATTGCATTGGGGGTGTCAGTTCTGATGTCGGCTCAGCCGCTGTTCGTTGCTAATGAATACACTCCGTATTCTACGCGGGGAGGACAGGCAATAAGCCTGAAAGACGAGGAAAGTAAGACAGAAGTGAAAAGCAGCGGCGTGTCCTTCGAATATGCCACCCGCTGGTCACTCTCACCAAAGGAACTGATGACCCTGATAATCCCCCGGTTTTATGGCGGAACCTCTCAGGAAGTCTATTCTGGAAAAACCTATCCTCAACTCCGCGGTCGGGAGATTCCCGGCTACTGGGGCGACATGCCGTTTACTCAATCATCGGAGTATATCGGTATTATAATAGTAATCCTGGCAGTGCTGGGAATCTGGTTGCAACGGAAAAATGGTTTCATCATCAGCCTGACAATTCTACTTTTATTTTCACTACTTCTTGCGTTTGGGAGACATTTTCCACCACTCTACAAAACCTTATTTCTCTACTTGCCCTATTTCAGTAAGTTCCGCGTCCCAATGATGATCCTGATTCTCATTACCTTCATTACCATTCTTCTATCAATGTTTGGATTAAAAGCAATCATTGGCAATTCTCAGCAGAAACTGCTCCGTCCGGTGCTAATCGTCTCGGGATTCTTTTTCCTGGTCGGACTGATTCCACTGCTGGTACCGAACATTTTATCCTTTACCTCTCCCAGTGATAAACAGGTCATTTCCAATCCGCAGGTGCTGGAAATGTTGCAAACGATAAGACGAGAATTTATGCAGACCGACACTATTCGAATGCTTGGATTCATCGGCGCCTTTGTCATTTTGTACTACCCTTTTTCTAAACATAAAATCGGCAAGGATTTGTTGATCATTGGTATCCTTCTACTTGTTTCTGTAGACATGATAAGTATCTCCGCGCGATCCTTAAATAAATCTCACCTGGTAAATCAAAAAAGTATTGAACGTTCTTACTTCAAACTCACCAATTTCGATAAAATAATGTTGGCCGATGATTCCTACCACCGGGTACTTGGAGTCGGCAACCTTTTCCAGAACGATGATCTAGCCTACCGCCATCAAATTGTCGGCGGTTATTCGCCCATCAAACCGCAATTAATTCAGGATATAATTGATAATAACTTGTATACCGATAATCCGAGTCAGCCAATCAACTGGAAGGTGGTCAACATGCTGAACGCAAAATACATCATCTCCCCGGCTCAGCTCACCAACCCAGCACTTACCATTCTGGATGTCGATCAAAATCGTCGGACTATTCTTTATAAAAACCGTAATGCTTTGCCACGTGCCTATTTTGTTAGGACAATTAAACGATTTCCCGATGAAAAAGAGGTTGTCCGGTTCCTGAACAGCCCCGATTTCGATCCCTCAATAATGGCCCTGACGTCAGAAACCGTTGACGGTACCAGCTATTCCGAGAATGGTCAAGTTAATATTCGGAATTACACGCCCAACAAAATCGAGCTCTCCGCTGCCTGTGAAGATACCGCCTTCTTGGTTCTTTCCGAGGCTTACTACCCGATCGGATGGAATGCCATCATTGATTCCCAAAAAACTCACATCTACCAGGTAAATCATATCCTGCGAGGAATAGTAATGCCTCCAGGCGATCACGAGGTCACTTTTCGTTTCCTGCCAAAAAGTTATGTTTATGCCAACCGAATCTCGACAATTTTTACCTCTGGCGCCTGGATTTTATTAGCCATAGCATTAATCTACCAAAACCAAAATCGAATTATACCCTGGATCAAAAGATATTTATTTAAGCACAAAAAATAAACTTAACATTGAATCCTTAACGGGATCTTTGGAGTTGATGCCATGCAAATACCTATTTATCGCCATTCCGGCAATTTAAAGCGGATGCTGTTGATTCTGGCGATTGTGCTCATCATTTCGCTCCTGAAATACTCGCAAAACATTGTTAACAAGCTGCGGGTAGATTTGACCAACATGGTACGTTTTTATGCTCAGGTATATGCGCAAGCCGCCACCGAGCAGACTGGCGAGGATTTCAGTTTCATTTTCGACCAAATTATTCGTAAATCCTCGATTCCAATGATCATCTCCTCAGTCGTGGATCAAAATCCCACCGCCTGGCGCGGCGTCGGGGTCGAAGACCGTGAACTGACTGACGAGAGCCGCCAGAAGCTGGAAAAGATGATGAAAAATATGGACATCGCCAACGAACCGATTCCGCTAATATATGGCGATTATACTTTAGGATATATCCACTATGGCGACACGGAACTGATCAAACATTTGATCATGTTGCCCTATATCGAAATATCAGTGGTAGCACTCTTTATTTTCCTGGGCTATATTTCCTTCCAGGTCATCCGCAGCAATGAAAAACGCAGTATCTGGGTCGGACTGGCAAAAGAGACTGCGCATCAATTAGGCACGCCGCTGACGGCATTGATGGGTTGGATCGAGCTGCTGAAAAGCCAATTCCCTGAAAATGAACATATAGATGATATAACTAAGGATATCAAGCGTCTGGAAAAAGTAACCAATCGCTTCTCCCATATCGGTTCGACTCCCCACCTGGAAACTGCTTCGCTCAATAATGTAATTAAAGAAGCTGTAGAATATTACCAGCGCCGCTTACCACAATTGAGACCCGGCGTGCAGATAGAATTTCAACCAGCCAGCGATTTTCGAGTAAGGATCAATAAAGACCTGTTTTCCTGGGCAATCGAAAATCTGATTAAAAACGCCCTGGAGGCAGTTCCCGAAAAAAACGGCCAAATCCGAATCACTGCCCAACCGCTTAAAAACAATCAATGGATCGCTATTGACGTCGCTGATAATGGAAAAGGCGTCTTGTTGAAAAATCGCAAAAATATATTCCGACCTGGCTATAGCACCAAACAGCGCGGCTGGGGACTCGGTTTGAGCTTAACGATGCGCATTGTGCAAGATTATCATCATGGCAAATTATACCTGCTGGAAAGTAAGCCCCAGGAAAAAACGGTAATGCGCATCATGATTAGATCAACTTGACGATTTTCCCCTACTCTCCTGATACCTGTTTAAAAGCCGCTGCTGCCTGATTTTGGAGTTGGTATAAATTTCTAACACACGTAAATTAACTAAAGTTAAAAAGTTGAATACTAAATGATTGAATTATCCAAAATATTGACCCCTGAGCTGATCATCTATCCCCTTCAAGCCCAGACAAAATCAGAGGTTATTGCTCAACTGGTTGAGATCCTAGTCAAAAATGGCAAATTGTCCGATTTAGAAGCCGCTAAAAATGCCGTTATCAAGCGTGAAGAACTGATGACAACCGGGGTTGGAAAAGGCGTTGCCTTGCCACATGGCAAATATCCGGACACTGATGAAGTGCTCGTCTCATTCGGAATTTCCAAAACGGGAATAGACTTCAACGCCATAGATAGCTTGCCCGTCCATATTTTCGTATTGCTGCTCACACCTGAGCAATTCCCGACCAAGCACCTTAAATTACTTGGTAAATTTTCCCGGATACTGAATGATGCCGGCTGCCGGGAAGCACTCCTTGCCGCCGATTCCCCTCAACAAATAGCAGAGATTCTTTATAAATACGATACAACTGGATAATTATCTGTATTATTTTCAACTCATAAACCATCTCTAATAAAAAGTAAAGGATCTAAGTGTACCAGCGGATCAAAGGAACCAGAGATATTCTGCCTGAAGAGATCTACCAGTGGCAGTACCTTGAAAAATTCATCAGCGAAAACCTGGAACGAAATAATTATCAGGAAATCAGGACTCCGATTTTCGAAGTCACCGAACTTTTCAGCCGGAGTATCGGTACCGAAACCGATGTCGTTACCAAAGAGATGTATACTTTTTCTGATAAAGGCGGCAGCAGTCTGACCTTAAGACCGGAATTAACCGCGCCGGTTATTCGCGCCTTCCTGCAGAATAATCTCAGTCAAATTAATCCAGTCACAAAAGTGTATTATTTCGGTTCGCTTTTTCGTCAGGAGCGCCCGCAGAAAGGTCGCTTGAGACAATTTGCTCAATTCGGATTTGAAATTATCGGCTCACCTTACCCGGAAGCCGACGCTGAAGTAATTCAGATCGTTTACAGTATTTTTACCCAATTGGGAATTCAAAACCTGAAACTACGTATTAATAGTATCGGCACTCGTCAGGGGCGCCAAAAATACCTGAAGTTATTGCATTCGGCACTTGCTCCCCATATTGCCGATTTCTGCCCAACCTGCCAACAACGGCTTACACGAAATATTCTCCGACTATTCGATTGCAAATCCGAGACATGCCAGCAACTCCTCGACCGTTATGCTCCCTCAATTCTTGATAATCTTGATGAAGCCGACATCCAGCATTTTGAAACCGTTAAGGCACTTCTGGATGCCGTCGGAGTACCTTACGTCGTCGACAAAAAATTAGTAAGAGGTTTGGATTACTACACTCGGACTACTTTCGAAATCACTAATCCCCTGCTTGGCTCGCAGGATGCTATTTGCGGTGGCGGTCGTTACGACCATCTGGTCGAAGATCTGGGAGGACCAACTACACCAGCCGTCGGCGTTGCCGCAGGTATGGAGCGCCTGCTGATGATTCTAAACGAACTTCAGGCTATTCCGACCAAAGAGACCAATCTGATCTATATGATAGCCCTCGGTGATAATGCCCGCAAGATTGCCTCTAAGATTGCCGCTGACCTGCGATCGCAGGGACGACTGACTGTCGAATCCGACCTTTTGCGCCGCTCGCTCAAAGCCCAACTGCGGGAAGCAGGCCGGAAACAGGCTGGCTGGGTCATTATCATCGGCGATGACGAAATTGCCAGTAACAATCTCCTGCTAAAAAATATGGCTACCAGCGAACAAAAAACCATTGGCTTGCCAACTGCCGTTGAAGAAATTACGGCTGCGCTAAAAAAATAATCCCTGCAAGGTAATTCCGGCTTTTTCAATGTCAGCAATTCCCTTCCCCATAGAAGAACGTTTATACCGCTATAGTACCTACCTGAAACAGACTTTCGGCGAACGGGTCTATCGAATCGCCCTGGATGCCGGTTTTACCTGCCCAACCCGCGATGGCACTCTCGGCACCGACGGCTGTTTGTATTGCAATAACGCCAGCTTTACTGCCGAATCACATGAATCTCCTAAATCTGTCCGTGAACAATTATGCTCGGGCATTCAAC
>CAZJIU010000078.1:0-10124 GCA_964546145.1 uncultured bacterium | reverse complement strand
CCAATTGCCTGATTAACCAACCGGGTTATATCAATCATCTCGATTCTTCTGCTTGTATGAATAGAAATATTCTCCATCTCGTCACCTTGATAGTTTAGATCCTTCTATTACTCAATGCAAAAGGGCGTTATGTTGATAACGCCCTTAATTTCACCACAGTGTCTCAAATAGAAATCCTTATTTTCTATTTGAACTCTCCTCAGATAATTTTACTGTTGAACTTGAGTTGTATCTACTGGAACCACTGTAGTGTCCACAATTGCTGGCTGTTCAATCTTTTGCTCAACTGCCGGTTTTTGGGCTTTTTTCTGGCAATTGAAAACCACAAACACCAGACTCAGCACAACCAATAAGATCCACAATCTTTTCATCCTTTCCACCCTCCTATTTTAATACGATGATTACCTCAATACGATGCAAATTTAAATAAACTCCCATTAAAAAGCAAAATGCTGTCCTCTAAAATATTATGCGGATTTACTCCATCCATATACCAATCCTAATCAGGTCTTGCGTTCCTTTTTTCGTGCCGAAGGAAAAAGTACATTATTCAAAATCAGCCGATAGCCAGGTGAATTTTTATGCAATTCCAATTTAGTCGGTGGATCACCTACATAATGGCGGTAATCTTCCGGATCGTGTCCGCCCAAGAATGTAAAAGTACCTTCACCGCAATTTCCGTGAATATATTTGACCTGCTCTCCACCTTCGACCTCGCCCATTATAACGACCAATTTTTTTACTTTATCTCTTTTGAAACCGGTCGTCTGCCCCATAAAACCCTTGATTACACCCACATGATTCTGCGTCAGCATTGTCGGTACCGGATCGTACTTGGCCGAAAATTCAAACAGAGTAAAGTAATCTGCTTCAGCGCCGGGTGCAACCGCCTGAAAACTTGGCGGATAATCAATATCGGAATACTCATAGAGCATTGGATCGGTATAGAGCTTGAAATTTTCAAAAGCAAAGGTTTGGCTGAAATCAAGTTTTTCCGCATAATGCGGATCCACCGGATCGCCGTCAAATACCGAAGGGACAATATCCACACCTTCGGCAGCCAAAGCGATATCCAGAGCATCCGTCGCGGAGCACATCGCAAATAAGAATCCCCCTTGCCTGACATATTCGCGGATTTTGCGCGCGACTGCCTTTTTCTCCTCGGATACCTTCTGATATCCGAGACGTCGGGCTAATGCTTCTGATTGAGTCTGCTCCATAATGTACCATTCCTGAGTGCGATAACTGGCATAAAACTTACCATACTGCCCGGTGAAATCTTCATGGTGTAGATGGAGCCAGTCATATTCCGTTAACTTTCCCGATAGCACTTCTTCATCAAAGACAATATCATAATCTATCTCGGCATAGGTCAATGCCAGGGTAACCGCATCATCCCAGGGCTGCTTGTTAGGTGGCGAATAAACCGCTATTTTGGCGGCTTTCTCCAGCAGTGCGATATCCATGTTGTTCTCATCAATGGTAGCAAAGAGCTGCAAAAGGTCAGCTGGGGATACCTCTTCAAAACGGACTCCCCGCAGGCGTAACTCTTTAACAATCGCCGGATGACTATCCATTAAAAAAGAACCACCCCGGTAATTCAATAACCACTCAACCGGCTGATCTTGCTTGAGCACCAAGTAAGTTACTCCATACGCTTTCAGGTGATCTGTCTGAACCTGATCCATTGGAATCAATAACTTTTGGGCGTAACAGGTCATACTTATAATCAGAACCAGACTGCGGACAAATCTCATTATTATTAATTTCCTATCAGAATTTTATAAATTCTTTTTGATGACTGCACTTTGCATCTCCCGTAAACGCTTACGTGCCGAATCGCAATAGATCGAATTAGGATACTTTTCCAGAATCAGCTCGTACCATTGTGCCGCATATTCGGGATTATGATCACGATTCTGGGCCAGATCAGCCAACATAAAAAGTGCATTATCGGTATACAATGCCTCCAATTCCATCAGTTCCCTAACAATTTTTTCAGCCATTTCATAGCGATGGAAAAAGAGCTCAATCTGCAACAATCGGAAGCGCGCCGATAGTGCCAGTTTTTCGGAGGGATAATTTGATACAATATAGTCCAATTTTTCACGTGCCTGGGAAAGCTTATTCTGCCTGATATATAATTCGGCCCTGATATAATCAGCTTTTAGCGCTGCCGGAGTTAAGTAATCGCCTGCCAAATAATCCTCAATAAAATTCGTGAATTCGATGACATCGTTAAATAGTGGATCATTGATCCCGAGCAATCCCAATAATTCATTGCGGGATGCTAATACCGAGTCAATTTCGTCCTGGAAATACTCCACTAACAACAGTCGGGCGGCAAACATCTTCTCCGCTGTCGAACCCTCCATTGCTTTCATATTTTTTCGGATAAAATTCTCAGCTTCGGGCAGCGCTCCTTTGGCAATCATTAGATCAGCCAGACGTACCTGGCACAAGCTGCGGGTATTCCAATCCGAACTAATCTTTATCGCATCCTCATACAACTTCTGCGCCCCATCCAGATCATTTAAAATTCGATAACGCAACTCCCCCAGCCGATACAAAGCCTGAGCGGTATAATTGGAGCGCGGTAAATTAGTGATGACTGAGTCATAAATTGCAAAGGATTGCTGCAAACGTTGCTCTTCGGTATCAATCCCGGTCAGATAATCTGGGATAAAAAAGAAATTGTCCTGATAAAAATAATTAAATGGGGATAATTCCTGGTCCGCCATAATCTCTTCTTCAAAAGCGTCTGCCAAACCCAACAGGGCTTGCGCTAAAATAGTGCTAAATCGGTTGTCGCCAATTATCCTGGTAAAAGTTTCTTCTGCCAGGGGAAATTGTTTTTCATTGAGCAAATCATTTGCCAGATCGAGGATGTTATTGCCACGATACTGATTTAATGATTCAACGGTCATGATCTCGGCAATAGCATCGGGATATTGTTGAAATTTGAATAAAACATCCGCCCGCAACTGGTGTAATTCCCGGGAAGTGTGGAACTGGCTCAGTTCCTTAAGCAGCAAGCTATCCAATCCTTTAAACAAACTGCTGTCATGGGGAAAGCGCAAAATCTGACTACTGACTTGAAGATAATAGCGTGGATCGCTTCTGGCAAATAGCAGGTATTCGTGGGCACTTTCCAAATAATTACCGCGCTGCATCTGATAATAAGCCACCTCCTGAGCAAAAAGGTTTTCCTGATTATAATATTTGCGAGCCTTTTTTATCACTTCATCCGCCCGGTCATATTGTTGTAAAGAGATTAAACCATTGTAGAGAGCCCGGAAAAAATTCTGGGAATACTGGAATCGTTCCATCACCTCGGCCCAATATTGATCGGCTTGAGTAGAATCCCCACGTGAGAAATACAGTTTACCCAGGTCAACTACCGCATGTTCATCGCGTGGATTAACTTGCAAATATTTCGTGATCACCTGTTCCAACTCAGTATATTTCTGAAGTCGGAATAAAAGCGCCGAATAACGTTGATAATAAAGCGACTTGTGGGTATCTTGCTCAAATAGTGAACGATAGATATTCAAAGCCTGATCCAGCTGCCCTTGTCCTTCAAGCCGTTGAGCAATCCGAAAGCGGTTCTCCATTTCCCGCTGCATCACTTCGGCTGACTGCCAGCGCTGTTGACCAAAGAGAGTAAACGGCAGGAAGCAGACCAAAATTATCAGAATCAATCTCAGAATATGGTTGCCAATTTTAATTGGATAAATCATAATTCAGTCAATTTTATTTTCGTTCAACTTCCTTTGACAATAATTCAAAATATTGACGGATTAGCTCTTCATTTTCCAGAGTGTAACCCTCCTTAAGAGCTTTTTCCAGATTCTCCTGGAGAAGTGAGCGTTTCTCGCCCAAATCACCCGGCAGCCGACCCGGTGATTCGCGGACAAAATCTTCACCGGTTTTGCTGACCCGCTCCTTCTTAAAATCCTGAGTGCGTAAGGATTTCTGGGCATCCAACAGGCGAGTCAGTATCCGTTGCTGACGTTCGAGTGTTTCTCGCAGGATTCGATTCTGTTGTAAGTCCTTGATAACTTCGTCCATATCCTGGGCAATTCCGTTCAGATCGCCACCCTGCTTTGAATCCTTACCAATTTCATCCCGTAATTGTTCCAGCGACTGGCGCAGCTGCTGCTGCCTAACCGCCAGTTTCCGGATACCCAATTGCTCTCCATTTTGACCGATAGAAATTAGTTGAGTGTCATCATTGATTCCCTGCTGCGCCCCGGCCATTTGCTGTAACTGCTTTAAATATTCTTCAAAACCGGAAGCCGAGCCGCTCGCCTGGAGATTATTCATTGAGTTGATCAATTCCAAAGCCGTCTGATTAATGGCGCCGGTAGCCTGGCGGGCTGCTTGAGCTGCAGTAGTGGTATTCCGCTCCTCCATTTCCTGAATCGCCCGATTCATTGCCGACGATGCCTGCCCCAATCCTTTGCCAACTCCCGGTGACAGACCAAAGGTTTTACCCGATAAAGCTATCAGATCTTCAATTAAGCTTGCCAAATTCTGTTGTAGCTGCTGCTGGTTGACTGCCACATCCATTAATCGCTCACTTTGCCGTGGCGTCTGCTGAATCTCCTCACTCAGTTTTTCCTGATGTTGCGAAAGTTGCAGCGTTTTATAAATGATACCCCGGAAATCGCCCATCACTTCAGTCATCGCTTGCTGGTTGAATTCCGTCTTGAATTGCTGCATTTGGGCGAGAAATTTTTCCATTTGCGCCTGCGCCGAACCGGCTGCTTCCCGGGATTTTTGCCGGTTCATCGTATTCATCATCTTCTGAGCCTGCTTCAAATCAGAACGCAAAGATGATTCATCAAATTCCTGGATGATCCGCTCTAGCTGCTGGGCGGGCATTAGCGGAAATTGCTGCATATCGGATTTAGTAATATCCATGAGATCACGGGCAATTTCGGTATCTTTCTCGATTGCTTTCTCTTCGCTGGCCAATTGTTGATATTTGGCTTCGCTTAACTGCTCGGGCTTAAGTTCAGTATTAATACTTTGCTGCCGCTTCACTAAATCTTCGAAACGTTTAACCAATTCGGCGACCGACTGTTCGACCTTCACCCGTTCGAGCAGTTGGAGCATCCGATCCAACTCTCGCGAAAATTGGTCACGGGTGAGCTGGAAATGATTAAGTGCCTGGCGAATCTCTTCCGGTTCCATTTTCTCCAGCGCCTTTTGCAGATTCTCCATTGCCTCGCGCAGTTCCGGCGTCATAACCTGCTGGAATGCCTCCTGCAAGTCGGTATATTTTTGCAATGTTTCTTCATCGAATAGCTGATTCTCCCGGCTTTGCTGAATCATATTATCCAGCTGCTCGGCGGCTTTGGCCAGTTTTTCACCTGATTCCTTGATTTTCTCAATTTCTTTTTGCAGCTGATTCTTCTGCTCCCAGCTGAGATTGCGGTCTTTCAACAACTCCCGCGAAATTTCCTCTAATACATCCCGGGTATGTTCTAGATCCTGGAGGATCTCTTCACCTTCGGCAGTAACCAGGTCGCGCTCTTCATTGACCTGCGCAAACAAATCATTCAGCGATGGAAATCGAGCCTGTAATGAACGCGAACTTGCCGGTTTGGGACCATTGACTATATCATTATCGTATACCTTGATCCAAAATTCGATCAGATCTTCCGGTGACAGGTTTAAATTCCCGACACCCCAGCTATAATACAATTCCTGCAGGGTCAAGTCCCGGTTAACCAGCGGAAAATCTACCGAATCCCGGATAGTTTCATCGGGATTATAACGCTTTTTCAAATGATAGCAAATCAGCGCCCGACTAAAACCAAAATCATCACTGATTCTGATTCCCAATGGTATTGTCATGCTTTCATTTAAATCAATATCAGCATCGGGCGAAATCAATTGACAGGTCGGATAGGTATCCAACATAAGCCGAATACGATACTTAATCGGATTAAGGTTCATGACTTCCTTTTGATCACTGATTCTAATCCGGAACTCTTCACCTCTAAAAATTTTGAAGTCTCCCTGGGCAATTTTTCCATTTACGCTTAGAGTCAACTTTTCCCCTGAGTCAAAATGAATCTGAGCCTGTTTGAGGCTTTTACTGGCTAAAATCCTGATTTGACAGTCGCTGCCGGGAAGAGCTGCAAATTCGGTACTATTAGACTCCTGCTCAACTGCCGGCAAATTTGTATAAGCCGGATATTCGATTCTGGTTTTGACCGCCAATATTTCCGGGCGATCCGCGACAAAAATAGTATCGCTGCCGCTGGAAATCCGCCGCCAGGGCTTAAATATTGACTTATTCTCGACAAAGGCCTCGTAAACAATCGTATTGCGTACCCCGGCTAACTGAAATGCCGCATAGCCGCTGTCATCAACGGCTAGAACTTCATTCTGCTGGAATTCGGGGTAACGGGCTTGAAAATTGATCGCTGGCGGATAATCACCCACACATTGGAAATCAACATTTACGGTATCGCCGCCCAAGACAGACTGTGTACTATGCAAAGAGCGGATCGCAAAGGGTTGCGGGATGACATACTCAATTCCCGGATGAAACAGCCGGATCGCAGCTTGTTTATAGAACTGAAAATTAAAAGCGGTCACAATAAACAAACCCACTACCAGCAAGCCATAAATCAAACCTGACTTTCTCAATTTGTGCCAGGGAATAATCTCTTCAAACTGATAGGGTTGAATCTCCTCCGCTAGACGGCGAATCGAGTATTCTGCCAGTTCCTGTGAGTAGGATTGATCGAGTGAACTTGCCAGTATATTAAGCTGAATTGCATTGAGCAGCTTATCACCTATTGCGGGAAAATGCTTGCCAACTGAAACCGCGAGTCGGTTGTCGGAATAACTGGCGATTTTTTTATAGCGCACCATCAGCGCCAGAATAAGTGGCACCAATAAAAACAGACCCCCAAATCCGATAAAGAAAAACAGCATTTCGCGCCGCACGATTGATGAGAAAAAGCGGAATCCTTCCAGCCCGATCAGCACAAATGCTGCAAAAGCTAAAAGCACAAGACTTTTCGCTAATCCATCGAGGGCAATGTACCAACTCCACTTTTGCCTGAGCCGGTCAAGCTTACCGGAAATAAGTGAGTAATTAGTTTTAGTTGCAATATTCATTGAATTAGCGAATAGATGATAATATTAGTACCCATTTTTAATGCAGCCAGATGCTTTTCGGGCGGATCATGATGAACTTCTGGATCCTCCCAGCCATCACCCAGATCACATTGATAAGTGTAAAACACCACCAGACACCCCTGATAAAAAATGCCTAATCCCTGAGCAGGCTTGCCATCATGTTCGTGAATCTTGGGTAATCCATTTGGAAAGTCATAATAGCAGTGATAGATCGGATGATTGAAAGGTAACTCTACCAGCTCATTGTTCGGAAAAACGCGCTTCATCTCCCGTCTAAAAGAGAGATCCATGCCGTAATTATCATCGGCATGTAAAAAACCACCTGATTGCAGATATTTGCGCAAACGCAGAACTTCATCATCAGTGAAGCGAACATTCCCGTGCCCATTCATATAAAGGTAAGGATAAGAAAATAACTGCTTATCCATTATCGAAACGCGAGCTTCTTCCCGGTAGATATCCAGCGGAGCTGCCTCAGCCACAAAATTCAGCAGATTAGGTAAAGAACCGGGATTACTGTACCAGTCACCACCACCGCCATATTTCAGCCGTACGAGAGTAAATTTGCCGTACAGGTCAACACCCCCGGCAATTGATGACAGATTAAGGATGATAAATCCAAAAGATACGGTTTTTATCAGTGCCGATTTTATAAAAAGTAAGTTCATATTTGGTTTAACCTGCTTGGCAATAGATTGTTTCGAAGTTCGAACAGCTTGATTGATTTTACCAAGCTAAGATTAATTTAAACATATTCAGTGTAATTTTTGCTTACTTTTGAATCTGATACTTTTTATTTTAAAACAATGAATTTTGGAAGAATCATAGTAATTGCCGGCCTTTTTCTTCAAGTTAAGCTCTATTCCCAGTCCGTTTTTTATAAGGTTGCCGACTTTTTCCGCAGTCCCATCGAGTTTCGTGAACCTTTCCGAATGACCCTTTTCGATGCGAAAGCCGGAGTACTGCTTCTTCCCGATAATGCACTCAGTTTCGATTCAACCGAAACCGCGTTGAGCGGCTACGAAATGAGTTTCAAACGAGTACTGACTAATTTAGAGGTTGATCTGCTGAAATATAATCTACCAAATCTACTATTTCGTCAAAACTTTGTGGATTTTCAAACCGGACTGGGATTCAAATATAGCTACTCAATGTATCGGCAGGGATTACCCAGTGAATGGCCACAGAATCCGCCAGATTATGATTATCGGCTCTACCTTTCCCCTCGGCTAATCGAGGGAAATATCAATCAATCACTCCTATTTCAGTGGTCACCACGAATATACAGTTATCTCCAATTTAACTATGGTCGGGCATTTATTTCTGCTTACAAGACCCGCCAGGGACCGCGCTATCTGAGTCAGGAGGGGTATACCTATTCAATCGCGCTGGGAACGAAAATTTTAGCGCATGCCGGTAAGAAACTCAAAGAAGGTTATGGAATTGAAATCAAGTATTATTTCGCCCATTTTGATGATTTCCCTGATCCTGATAACATCAGTCCGATTAATAATCTCGATTTTAGCAGTCTGGCAATCTCGCTCACTTTTAACGGCATTACTGGTGGAAATTCGACCCATGGTGACGTTGCCAAAAATTTATATCGGAGTGGCGATTTCATTGCCGCCAAAGCCAACTTCGAGAGTTTTATTCAGCAAAATCCTAAACATCCGAGAAAATTCAAAGCCGAATGGTTAATCGCCCGCTCGGCGGCACAAATACCTTATCAGGAAGTAAACCTGGCAAAACAGTTCATTGCGGCTGAAGATTACTCCAAAGCCGCTCAGTATCTCAAGTCGGCTTCGCAAGCAGGATACCCTGAACTAGCCGATTCAATCAATCAAAATTATGCTAAAATCACTCAGTGGTTTATTGCCAGTATGGATTCGTTATTGCAAAATAATCTGGTAGATCAGGCGGAACAGATGCTAATTAATATCAGAGCATTAAATCTACCGAATAGTACTGGTCTATGCGATCAGTACTGGAGTGAAATCTTTTTTCATCGGGGGGTTATCTTCGTTGAATACAGAAACTGGGAGAAAGCACTCTATTTTTTTGATCAGGCGCTGAAGAAAAACCCGGCAATTCGCGAGCGGGTTGATCCCTGGACTCTGAAGATTGCCGCTGGTTATATTGAAGACGCTAATCTATCGGTAGATCAAAAAAATGTTACATTTGCCTTAGAATCACTCCGTAAAGCTACCGCGGTCCGACCCGAAATTTTATCAATTACCAAGGAACCAATTGAAACGCTCGAACAGGGTATCGCCTATCTGCGCGAGCAGGCGGCTTTGGAGAAATTAAAAGCATCAATCGAAGCTACCCGCAGCCCCGCCAAACCTGCCGGTTTTACCCTGCAAATCGGAATGACCCAGGAAGAAATCGGACGAGTCCTCGGTGAACCGTTTTATCAAAAAAGTTTGGACACAGTCAATAATCAGCGCTACGAGCTCTGGATTTATCAAATGGACAAAACCAGCGATACTTATCTCTATTTCCGCAACCAAATTTTATCGAAAATTGAAAAATATTAGCCAATATTGAACTCATATTAAAGAGAGCAGAATATTGTTAAATACTTTTTACACTGACGGTGCCTGTTCAGGAAATCCCGGACCGGGAGGCTGGGCAGTCATCTGGTTAATTCACGATAAACCCCATCGGAAGTGGGGTGGTTTTGTTGCTCAAACAACGAACAACCGAATGGAATTAACGGCGGTAATCGAAGCCCTTAAATTAATCAAACCGGGTGAAGCTGCCACAATCTACACGGACAGCGAATATGTCCGTAAAGGCATTACCGAATGGTTACCTAACTGGAAACTAAAAAATTGGAAGACATCCAATAAAAAACCAGTCAAGAACCGGGACCTCTGGTCACTGCTGGATACTCTAAATCATCCTGGCATTGAGTGGCACTGTGTGACCGGACATACTGGCAATCCTTTCAACGAAGA
>CAZJIU010000077.1:0-10233 GCA_964546145.1 uncultured bacterium | reverse complement strand
ACTTTCGAAAGCGGTGGTTTCCCGGTTGAGGTTGACAGCGGAGCGATATTAGATATTGGATTAAATGTCCTAGCAGGTGCCGGTGGATTTAATTTAAAAGCGGATGCAACCCTGCAAACCGCCCATGCCAGTGGCGTTGATGGTTCAATTGCCTGTACCGGAACAAAGACTTACAGCGAAGCTGCGAGTTATGGTTTTAACGGTACGGCAGCTCAAGTGACCGGCAATTCGATGCCGGACACCATTAATGGTTTGATCATTGCCAACGAGGCTGGCGTAACACTTTCGAACTCAGTCGTAGTGAATGGTACCCTGGAGTTGGGCGATGGATTGTTAGCCCTTGGTGGCAAGACTCTGAAGTATGGATCGGCTGGCTCACTTAAGTATTCGGGTTCATCCGCTCAAACGACGAGCGATGTTGAATTCCCGGCAGCTGACGGCCCTAGTAATCTTTTTATAGTAAACACGAGAGGCGTTACGCTCCATGCTTCACGCACGATTTCCGGGATTTTGGACCTCGCCGGCAAATTGAAATTAGGGACAAATACCCTGACGGCCAATTCGGCAACCTATAATACCGTAGCAACGTTTGTTGTAACAAGTGATGGCGGTACCTTGAAATTGAATGTTGTCGGTTCAGCCCAGACCCTTTTCCCCATTGGGGCAAGCTTTTTTTCTCCGGTTTGGATTACGAATTCCGGCACTGACGATGTCCTTGGAGTCAGTGCCACCGTTGATAATGAAGATGCACCAGGCGGTGGACGGGTAAAGATTAAATGGGATATTAGTGAAGAGACCGAGGGCGGCGGTAATTATACCATTCAGCTTGGTTGGATGACCTCGTCAGAGAACTCAGATTTCAGGTCAGATCGGGTGGGATGTGCTCAAATTTTTAACCTGCAGGATACTACCGAAGCCGGTTCGGGAGATTACACATACCAGTTTGACGAATTACCTTATAGCGTTTCAAGAGGAGGCATCACAACACTTGGTCCTTTTGCTGTGGGCAAGTTCATCTATGTGAGTGGAGTAATCGAGCAAACCGGCAATCTTCCGACTGCTTTTAATCTATGTCAGAATTATCCCAATCCTTTTAATCCCATTACGGCAATTGATTTTTCATTACCTGTAGAAAGTTATGTGCAGCTAAAAGTATATGATCTTATGGGTCGGGAGGTCAGGTCGTTGGTCGAGCGGCAAATGTCGGCCGGCAAGTATACGGCTCAGTTTGATGCTCGGGAACTGGGTTCGGGAATTTATTTCTATCGGATCACGGCAGGAGATTTTACCAAATCATATAAGATGATATTGTTAAAATAGGAATGTCCAATTTCATCCCGATTTATTGAAAAAACGTTCATTTTTATTAGGTGAGGAATAGGTTAGACAAAACATTTTTAGGGGGATAACATGACCGACCAGCAGTGGGAGATACTTAAAAAAGTAATTGCGGGGGAAATTTTTAAGCCGTTGCCTGTCGGGTTTATTATTGATAGTCCCTGGCTGCCGAATTGGTATGGCCGTAATATTCTCGATTATTTTTCGAATGATGAGGTATGGCTTAAGGCTAATTTCAAGGCAATTCGGGATTTCCCGCAGGTCATGTTTCTGCCCGGTTTCTGGTCGGAATTTGGGATGTGCACCGAACCGTCGGCTTTTGGCGTCCGCTGCACCTTTCCTTTGAACGAGTTTCCGCATGCTCACCCGGTGATCAAATCCACTGCTGAAATTGATTCCCTCCCTCAACCAAATCCGCAAACCGATGGATTTTTACCTTTCGTTTTGAATCGGCTGAAGCTGGCTCAGCCGCAAATCGAAGCTGCCGGTCACAAAATCCGTTTCGCTGTGGCACGCGGTCCCCTGAACATCGCCAGCTATCTTATGGGCACTACCGAATTTCTGACGGCTTTGATGATCGAGCCGGAAAAGATCGAATTATTGTTGGGTAAAATTACGGCATATTTGAAAGATTGGCTGCGCCTGCAGCGGGAAACTTTTGCGACCATTGATGGCATTTTCCTGCTGGATGATATTATCGGATTTATTGGCGAGCCGGAATTTTGCCGTTTCGCATTACCTTACTTTAAGCAATTATTTGATGCTGATGTATCAGTGAAATTTTTACACAATGATGCTGCGTGTAAAATTTCTGCACCGTTTTTACCAGAAATTGGCGTCAATCTGTTTAATATGGGTTTTGATATTTCCTTAAATGAATTGAAGCAGCTGACTAAAAACCAGGTTACTTTATTGGGCAATATTCCGCCACGTGACGTGCTGGCGGCTGGGACACCAGATGAGGTAATTCGGGCTACAACCGATTTATTAGCTTCATTAGAGGACAAATCCAGAATCATCATGTCTTGCGGTGGGGGAATGCCGCCAAATGTTAAGTCTGAGAATATCACAGCTTTTATCCAGACCGTAGTGAGTTATCAAAGCGGATAAAAAGTTTCTATTTTATTCACATTCGGCACTAAGTGGGATGTTTAGGGTTTCAAGTTTTGCCGGAGCTGTGGTTTTTAAGGTAATGATGGGGATTGAATTCTGGCTCTTGACTAAAATTGCTATAATAAATACGGATGTATATTCTGCCGTGGAATCTTTTATTGACCTTGAATAATAGATTGATAAATTTGAAATAGGATGAACCTGCAAGCAAGCTAGTTTGAATTGAGTAAATCTTGACCAGAAATAGCTTGATACTATTGAGTTTTTTGATTTTGCAGAAAAACAGCAAGTGCCAGAGGTTTGGAATGAAAAACAAGGAGAAATCTTCATGAGATCTAAAGGCATGATAAACGTTTACCTGTTCTTGATTGCATTAATCGCAATCCATTTCAGGTGTGAGTATGATGGTCCAACCGCCATGTACAATCACAAACATGCGGCGACCACTCCTCCGGTAATCAGTGGATTGGAGCCCAGTTCTGTTGCACCTGCTGGATATAATTATCTCAAGATTCTAGGTGAGAATTTTGATGCTTCACCTGAAAAAAATTTCGTCTATTTCAATACCGTTCCGGCAGAAGTAGTCAACAGTACAACAACGGCTATCACTATCCGCCGACCTAATCAAACGGGAGATTCTCTGACCGTAAGGGTAGCCACTCTCGAGGCAATCGAGATTGGTGAGTATGGACCTTATAAAGTTGAACCGGTTTATGCTGCCTACGGACAATTAGTAGAAACCGATAAAATTGGTTCGGTTGCCGTTGATGCCGATGAAAATGTGTATTTTACCCAGTCGCCGCGGGATGTTTACAAGATTCAACCCGACGGAACGACAACTCTCCTTGGTTCATCCAGTCGGGTGGTAACTGACTCAAGAGTAGGTCCGGGTGGAAAGCTGGTTATGCTTATGGCCTATCGCCGTATATACGCCATGGATCTGGCAACCGGAGAAGAGACCGAATGGGCGAACGTAGGTGAAGCTGTGTCTTATGGCGATTTTGATGAGTATGGTAATTTTTATGCTGGTGGTGAAGAAACTGATTTGATAACTATTAAGCCTGATACTACTTTTGGTAAACTCGGATTATACACAGCGGATACAATTTCCTGCGTTCGGGTTTACGATCAGTATGTCTATCTTCTTGTAAAACCTGCGGCGCCGGATGAAAGTAATCCTGCCGTTGCAATCTGGCGGCATAAAATTCAGAACGCCGACGGCAGCCTGAGTGCCCGAGAGCTGGTTCTGGACTTATCAGAAATGGATTTTGAAGCTGGCACACAAGTCTATGATTTTACTTTTTCAGATGATGGAATCTTGTTCATTGGGACAGATAATTCTTCGCCACTCATTACGTATAATGTCGAATCTAATGAGCAAGACATATTTTATAAAGGAATTCTACCGCCAGCAGCTCATAACCTGGTTTGGGGTAATGGTGACTACATATATGTAGCTCAAGGTGGAGAGAACTGGAGTTTGGTTCGAATTGATGTGGGCGGACAAGGAGCACCTTATTATGGCAGAAATTTGTAAAGTAATCAATCAGTTGCCCTGGAATGACTCAGAGAATGATTATAGGGAGCAGCTAAAATGGGCAATGACAAGATTATTTGAGGGGGAGGAAGTTTTATGAGGCGATCAAATATAAGCCTAACTGTATTTTTGTTTGTACTTTTTTTAACGATGACCGCCTGGTCAGGGACTACCGGTAAAATTGCCGGGATCGTAACTGATTATAAGAGTGGTGTGCCATTACCTGGGGCTAACGTGATCGTGGTTGGGACGGATATTGGTGCTGCTACCAATAATGAAGGGCAATATACTATTTTACAAGTTACTCCGGGCACCTATGATGTCGAGGTTTCGGTGATAGGGTATTCCAGGACTATCAAAACCGGGGTGGAGGTTCTTATTGATCAAACTGCCCGGGTGGATTTTGCACTTGAGCGCGAGGTAATCCAAGGTGAAGTTGTCAGCGTTGTTGCGCGACGTAAAGTGATTAAACCTGATGTTGCTACCAGCGTGGTTGCGATTACTGCTGAAGAGACCCAGGCGTTACCGGTATCGAACGTTAATGGTCTTGTTGGATTACAGGCGGGTATCCGGGGAGGTTTGGAAATTCGTGGTGGTGGTTCTGATGAAGCACTGTTTTTAATGGACGGCGTCACCCTGCGTGATCCCCGCAATAATAAACCCGTTTCCAGTATTGCTTTGAGTGCCATCCAGGAGATTTCTGTCGAACGGGGTGGTTTTAATGCCGAATACGGGCAGGTTCGTTCGGGAATTGTTAATGTGGTCACTCGCGAAGGCAGTAAAACTGGTTATTACGGGAATTTAGAGGTGAAATATAGTCCCTATACCCCAAAACACTTTGGCATTTCACCCTTTGATCCGATTTCGGGATTTCTCCGGCCATTTTATGATGATGCGGTTTGCTGGACCGGGACGGCGAATGGTGAACCATTTACCGATGTTAATGGTAATGGACAGTGGGATAGCGGGGAAGATTTTACCGATTATAATGGCGATGGGATTCGTACTTACTGGGATAATTATATGCAGAATCAGTATCCGGATTTCGAAGGTTGGAATGCCATCTCTCAGAAATTAATGACTGATAATGATCCTACTAATGATCTCTCACCGCTTGCAGCCCAGCGGTTATTCATGTGGCAGACGCGCAAGCAGCCCGAGTATGATCCCGATTATGATGTTGATGCAGGATTTGGAGGACCTGTTCCGATCATAAGTGAAAAGTTTGGCAACCTGCGGTTCTTCACTACCTACCGGAGACACCGCGAAATGTTACTGGTACCCTTGACCCGCGATGATTATGTGGATTATGATTGGTCATTGAAAGTCACCTCTGATATTTCGTCGAATATGAAGCTAATGCTAACCGGTTTGGTTGGGAAGCAGTATACCATGCAGCAAAATTGGTCATATTACTATGTTCGTTATCCAAACGAAATAGCCGGTCAAATGGGCGAAGACCTTGGTATCCTCTTTGGTACTGGTGAGTATAGCCTAGCTGATATTGGCCATAAGTCTATGGCGGCGAAATTAACCCATGCACTCAGCTCAAAAACCTATTATGAGATTTCCTATGAGCATTTCCGGCGGGATTATTATACCCATCCGCCAGCTGCCCGTGATACGACGAAATACGAAATATTGCCGGGTTATAAAGTTGACGAGGCCCCCTTTGGATATGATTATGAATTTGAAATGGGTATCTATGGCAAAATGGCATTTGGCGGATTTACCTGTAAACGCCGGGATAATACTTTGGCAACTGCTAATATTCTGAAAATGGATTTATCCAGTCAGGTGAACTTCAATAATCTGTTTAAAACCGGAATTGAGTTTATCTATAATGACATTGATTTCGATTATGGTTTTATGCAAAACTATAAGAATGATAAGTGGGGCGATCACGTCCAATTTAAAGCCAAACCGATTCGGAGTGCCCTATATGTTCAGGATAAACTTGAAACAAGGGAACTGGTTGTGAACCTCGGCTTGAGGTTGGATTACAGCAATTCGAACACCGATTGGTGGAATGTTAATCCTTATGATGAAGATTTCTTTACTTCGAATTATAGCGAGGATCAAGAATATCCGACGCAGAAATCCAAGCCGCAATTGCAGTTAAGTCCCCGTCTGGGGATTGCCCATCCAATAACCGAAAACTCGAAGTTCTACTTTAATTATGGTCATTTCAAACAAATGCCTTCCTATGAAACCATGTTCCGGATTGGTCGGACGAGTGATCGTATTTTGAAAACCTATGGTGATCCGAATCTGATTCTGGCCAAAACTATTTCCTATGAATTAGGTTACGATCATTTACTCTTTAATAATCTATTGTTACAAATCGCAGCTTTCTACCATGATATTTTTGACCAGCAGAATAATACCCAGTATGTTTCAGTTGGGGGGATCGCCTATACCAGGACTACCAGTAACAGTTATGAAGATATTCGCGGTCTGGAAATCTCGCTACGCAAGAGTAAGGGGCGCTGGTGGACCTTCTTTGGTAATTATACCTATCAGGTCTCGACCTCAGGTCACTTTGGGCGGGAAGAGGTTTACCAGGATCCTTCGCGGCAAAAGGAGTACGATGAAAATACGGTCAACCTCTATCAGGAGCGACCAATTCCCCGACCATACGCTCGTTTTGATCTGTCACTTCACGTACCGGAAGACTTTGGACCGGCAATGAAGGGTATCTATCCCCTTGGAGGATACAAGGCAAATCTACTGTTGGATTGGCGATCTGGCGAATGGGTAACCTGGAATCCCAAACAATATTCATCAGTTGAGTTTAATGTCCAGGAAACCGATGAGTTCAACGCTGTGTTACGTTTGAGCAAGGTTTTTAATATCCAGAATCTTAGGGTGTTATTTTATATGGATATAGACAACCTGACCAACTATAAACGGATGTCCCTTGCGAATTTTGGCGGCAAGGACAGTGACCGGGAACTCTATTATCAGAGTCTGCATTTGCCAAAGAGTAATGCTTATGATAATATCCCCGGCGGCGACCGGGTCGGAAGTTATCGTAAAAAAGGGGTGGCATACCAGCCGATGGAATCGCGTGGGGGTCTTGATTCTCCCGGTGAAGAGGGAGTGATCTATTATTATCAGGAAACCAGAGATTATTGGGAATATGTGGATAATGGCTGGCAGCAGGTAGATAAAAAAAGAATTGACAAAATCTTAGAGGACAAGGCTTATATTGACATGCCAAACTTCGACTCTTTTACCTTCCTGGATCCACGGCAGGTCTTTTTTGGGATTCGGGTGTCCTACGATTTTAGATAATTGAAAGGGAGAAGGAATATGGATTTAAATAAATATCGCAGACTGGTCTTTATCTTCATCAGTTTTTTACTCTCCGGTAACGTACTTTTATATGCTCAGGGAGGCACTTATTTAAACTATGATGGTAAGTTGAAGTGGTTGCGGGTTAATTCTCTGCATACCTATTTTTCGGAACACGCATCGGAAACCGAAACCGGAGGTGACGATCCGCGGTCAATTCGATTCTGCTGGCCGGGAGAATACGGGTTGGTGCAGACCTCCATGCGGGCCAGAGGTATGTTCTTAGGCTGTGTTGATTTTCATGATGCTCATATCAATCAGAATTTTGAACATTATGTCATTAATTCTGGACCAAAGCCGGGGGAATATGAAGATCGCCCCATTTATGATGCGGTTGAGTTCAAGCTTGTCGGGCGATTTAGTCATCCCTTGGTGGTAGTGGACGATGTGCCCGACCGCACTTCTCCTTTGTATGATACGATAGATGAACTGGATCCAAATTTGGTTGCTGACCGGATGTTATTAGTAAAAAATCATTCTGCTATGGGTGTTACGATTACTAAGAAGGTTTATGTTTTTACCCAGCAATATCATAATAATTATTATATATATGATTTTATTTTGAAAAATACTGGTATTATTGACAATGATAGTACCGTATATCAACAGCAACTAAAAGATTTTATGTTCATGCTAACTTATCGCTATGCTCTGTCGGGTGAATCGCTGTGGGAGAATGCTTCGGGTGAAGCTCAGGGTTGGGGCATTGACAACACCGGCTGGGGTCGGAATGTCGTACATGAGGTAACCGGAACCGATGGTAATGGTATCAGAGGTCATTATGCCTGGTATGCGCCTCATTCGGCGCGTCCCTTTACGAATATTGACGATGACTGGGGCTGTCCTAATCAAAATGAAGATGGCATCATGGCTGCCGCCCGGTATGTCGGGCATGCCGTCATCCATGCCGATACTGGACCTGATAATCCGACTGATAATCGGTTGCAACCTTCCACCACTCATCATTTTAATACTGATTCCGATGAACTTACACGAGCTACTTCACGGTACGATGCGGATCGCATGGGAAAAAGGTATACTTTAATGACGATGAAACATGCGAGTCCCACTCTTGTCGAGGAGATTGCAGCTTCAGGGCAGGCGGCAGATTTATACATTAACTCTAACTATTCAACTGGTGGCGTGACGGCTCTGCAAAGTTTTGGACCATATACTCTTGATCCTGGGGATAGTCTTCATTTTGTATTTGTGGGTGGTGTTGCCGGTCTCAGTCGGGAGAAGAATCGGGAGGTCGGTGGTAATTGGTTGCAGTATTACAATAGTACTGGTAGCCCTGCACTGATTATGCCGGATAAATCCAGTGCTCCTGATCATACAGAATATAAAGAAGCCTGGGTGTTAACCTGCCGGGATTCGCTGCAGCAGACCTTTGAACGGGCAATTGATAACTACAATTCGGGCTATACGATTCCGCAACCGCCCCCACCACCGGATATTTTTACAGTAGTTTCGGGAGGTGACCGGATAAGACTATCCTGGTCGAGTAATGCCACCTCGGACCCCCATTTTGATGGGTATGTGATTTATCGTTCCGAGGGCAACGTCATAGATCCAAAATCCGTCTATAAAAAGATTTTTGAATGTGATCATTCGACTGGGATTGTCCATGAATATGATGATATTTCGGCGGTACGTGGATTTGACTATTATTATTACATTCAATCCAAGGATGATGGCAGCCAAAATGATATTCAACCGGGAGTGCCACTGTACAGCAGTATGTTCTGGACAATTACTACTGATCCTGCTTATTTGCGGCGCCCAGCTGTGACCAAGGATGCGAAAGCAACCCCGGATGTGGATACAACATATTGGGAGTTGAATATACCCAAGGAGGAATGGGCGGCTACATCGAAATATTATGATCGTGAAATTGTATCATATGGTGGTTCAAACTACCTTTGTATCTGTGATAGTACCGGTGAGACTAATCCACCAGTTGTTGACACCAGAAGCTGGAAATTAGTAGTATCAAAAGGAACGTGGAATCCGGCGAAAACCTATATTGTAGCCGACGCCATCCTCTACAATGATGTCAGTTATGTTTGCAAGTATGGTCTATCGGGTGGCACTTGGCTGGATTTGGTTCGGGTCGTACCGAATCCGTATGATATTCGTGCCCGGATGTTTCAATTCGGTGATGAATCACAGTATGACCGGATTGCTTTTTACGGCTTGCCACCGGTATGTGATTTGAAAGTTTATACTGAGCGGGGAGATTTGATTTGGTCGAAAAAGCACACTGATGGTTCGGGTGATGAGTTATGGGATTCGATGACCTCATCACGGCAGATAGTAGTCAGCGGGATCTATATTCTCTATGTTGAGACGCCCGAGGGCGAGTCGGTGTTTCGGAAATTTGTCATTATTCGCTAATAAAACTTGAAATATTGCCATATTGCTGATCCCGGTGGAGCTTAAAATGAATTATTCGAGCGCCCAATTTTTGGGTGGGTAGAGGGAATCTACTGTTTTAAAATTTAATAGTGAAAGTAAGGGCAATAATTATTAAATTCGGCACGGTTTTTAACAAGGGTAAGTTTAAGATACCAAATAAAAAATAAACAAGAAGGAGAAAGTGTTATGTCAAACCCTGTCACGATTGGAAGAAAAGAATTCTTTAAAGGAATCGGGAAGATCCCGTTTGAAGGACCAGACTCGCGTAATCCCTTAGCGTTCAAATATTACGATGAAAATAAGGTAGTCGCTGGTAAGCCAATGAAGGATCATTTTCGTTTCGCCATCGCCTACTGGCATACCTTCTGTGGCAATGGTGGTGATCCATTTGGACCGGCAGGAACTGTTGATTTTCCCTGGGATGCCTCGCCCGATCCGATGCAAGCCGCCAAGGACAAACTCGATGCGGC
>CAZJIU010000076.1:0-10678 GCA_964546145.1 uncultured bacterium | reverse complement strand
CCGATATGAATCGAGCCGCCGATAATTACCCGCTCAAATTGGTCTAGCTTAAACCGGGCACTCTGCCGAACATCCGTAATCTCAGTTTCGTCGCCAAGAGCCGCCCGAATCTTCTCCGCAGCCTTTCTGGCACATCCGTGCTTACTGGCATAAACTATCAAGGTTTTCATGATTAATCCCCATCCGTACGATTTGTCAGCATAACAATTCAACTGAAAAATATTGACAATTTACCTAAATCACAATACTCTTTAAAAAAATAGATGACATCGGCGGCGGGAAATTTTAACGGCGCTGGCAACCTTTATTGCATTTATAGCCAGTCTGTACTATATTTAAAAGTTATAAGATTATCGTAAAGGATATGAATCAATCAGTTTCATCGGTTATTGCTAAACAGAGATATAATCGCGCCAAGCGGGTTCTAAAACCATTTTTTATTCCCTTTGACCACTATGTCAATTACCTCGGCTTGAAAAATATCGTTCGTGAAGGACCGAATCTGATTGTTGCCAATCATCCCGGCATCGGTCGGGATATCGCCGCGGTAATTACCGCCTACGAGCGGAAGCTGCACTGTTTGGCTGCTCATTATCTGTTTGAAGAGAATATTTTCATGCAGGATCACATCGAACCGGCACTGGGAGCACGGTTGTTCAAATTCATGTATCCCATCGCCAAACGCTTTGCCCATTTCCTGGCCAAAACGATGCGGGAACAGGAGATGATCCCAATCAACAAGGATTATAAGGGAAATCTGGCGACTCTTGCGCACAATATCCGGGGTGCAATTAATCTGGTGAAAAAATACCTGCTGAAAGGTCGCGCTGTTCTCACATTTCAAATTACTTATAATATCTTAAAGCATATTGGACAGAAAAATATCGTGAATAAGGAGCCCAGTCAGTACCACTCCTATATGCCGCGCTTTAATCCCACCTTCGGTAAAATCGCCTGGGAACTCTATCATGAACACGGTCTGATCGTACCGATAACCCCAATTGGAATACACGGCGCCGAGGGCTTGAATCCCTTCCGCAAAATGGTCATCAATATCGGCAAACCGCTAAATATTACCTCCTGCCTCGATGAAACCTCGCCCCAGGACTCAGTGACCAAGTTTACCGCCTGCCTGGAGCAGCGCATTGCCGAATTGCTCCAGGAATCGGGACTGCCAGTGCCGGTTGAAAAAGTCTAAAATTAATTATAAAATCCAATCCATCTAAAAAGAATAGCAACATTTACATACTTTGCGACATCTTTATGTTTTTGGGGTTAAAAAAATAAAAACGGCTAAGCACACCAAGATTCGCAAAGAGAATATTAAATGGAAATAGTCGCTTTATTTTAAAAAAAGTTTTTGAAAGTTCGCCGGTTGGCGTTCTTTCCAATAACCCTGATGATAGGCAGCACTTACTAACAATGGCATCGTCACTGTAGATTCGCCAAAGACCATCTGTTCATAGGATGTATCCACCTTACCCCAGGAGCTGGCTTCCTTCAAAGTCGAGCCCGAGAGGGCCCCATCACGTTCGTCGGCAACCGTCAGCTGAATGGCATACTTATGCATCGGCTTTTCCTCACCCAGAACATCGGTTGCCACGACCACATCCTGGGTAAAATTCTTGGGTACCCCGCCGCCAATCATGAAAATGCCGGTTTCTTTGCATGCCAGTTTGATTTGGGTCAGTTCCAGGAAATCCCGGGCTGAGTCAATGCTGACATATTTTTCCTTTTTATGCCACTGGTGATGAATCAAACCAAAGCCAGCCGAGCAATCGGAAAAAGCCGGGACGAAGATTGGCACTCCCCTCCTGAATGCCGAATAGATTACCGACTTAGCGGACTTTACTCCTTTCTCATTCAGGTATTTGCCCATCTCATAGATGAACTCACGGGAAGAATACGGTCGCGGTTCAAGTTTTTCGGCAATTTCTGCCACTGTCATATCACAAACCCGCAGTTCCTCTTCATCAATGTAGGTATCGTAAATCCGATCAATCATCAATTCGCGCAGCTCAGCGTCATTGACAAAGGGTGTTCCGATGTAATGCTTGAAGCCCAGCGCCTCGAGGAAATCCTGATCTACGATAATCGCGCCGGTGGAAACAATTGTATCAACCATATTATTGTCAATCATATCGGCCACGATATTTTTCAATCCGGCACTGAACAGCGATCCCGCCAGGGTCAGGATGATGTGACAATCCTTATCCTTCAGCATTCGATTATAAATATCGGTCGCTCGTGCCAGATTGCGGGCTTGAAATGCCATCTTGCGGTAAGCTTCAATAATCGGTCGGCTATCGAAAGATTTAACATCAACATGTTCGACGACCTCTTTTAAGTAATCTTGCTTTTTCATTGTCTCTTCTCCTTGGAAAAGATCATACTCAAAGTACGATAGATTAATTTAGCTGCCAGAAAATCCGGCGCTTTATTGGAAGGACCGGGGCAGAGCTCGACCACATCCACCGCAACGATATTCTTCCGGGCAACGACTCCTTGAATAATCTTAACTACATCATACCAACCCAATCCACCCGGCTCGGGAGTACCGGTAGCGGGCATTATCGAAGGATCGAATACATCCAGATCAATGGTAAGATAGACATTTTCCGTCAACCGGTCATTAATCCAGCCAATAGGATCAGGATGATGCAAAAATTGCTGGGCAAAAAGGACCCGATTGGAATCAAGATGTTTTTTTTCGGAGCTGTCCATACTCCGGATTCCTATCTGGACGATTGGGCAGAGTTCCTGCACCCGTGCCATGACGCAGGCATGATTGTAACGGCTGTGCTCATATTCCGGCCGCAAATCCAGGTGGGCATCCAGCTGCAGGACTGAGACCCTGTTGAATTTTCCCACGGCAGCCTGAACCAGCCCAACTGTAACCGAATGTTCACCGCCAATTCCAACCAGGAATTTGCCATCTTTCAGGACTTTTTGCGCCTGATTGCGAACAGTTGCCACCATCTTCTCCGGTTCGGCAGGACATTCAACTGGCGCGAGAGTCACAATACCCTGTTGATATACTTCACTGTCCGTCTCAATATCGTACAATTCCATATTAGCGGATGCGGCCAACAACGCTGCGGGACCCTTATCGGCTCCTTTAATCCAGGTAGAGGTACCATCATAAGGAATGGGCAAGATGGCAATCCGGGCACTCTCATAACGGGAATGCTCAGGTCTCAGGGCTCCGTAAGCACCCGGATTGGGATTCGTAGCAATTGAATTCATGTTAGTCACTTATTTTTCCGTCTCCAAGGAAGTCCGCTCCCCGGATTAGTAGAAAAACCTTAACAGATTTAGATTTAAAATAGTCAATTATAAACATATGGATGGGTCATTCTGGTCATTCCAATTATCTACGGCATCTCATTTAAAAAATAGAGACAGGCATTCAGATTGTCAAGGATTTCGGAATTGTACTATTCCTCAAGTGCCGCTATTTGATTGTCGAACTCACGCAATTGAGGGAGATACAATGCCAGAACGACAAAGAAAAAGAGAAAATCTGAAAGGGGAAAAGCCACCCAGATGCCATCCAGCTGAAACCAATGCGATAAAATAAATACCAGTGCTATTAACACCACCTGCCGACCGACAGTCAGTCCAAGCGCCTGCCGGGCTTTGCCGATCGCCTGAAAAAGTGTCGTCCCCACTACCTGGAATCCGGTAAACGGCAAGCAAATAATAAAAATCCGGAGGGCACGGCCACCAATCGAGATCAGGTTTTGATCGGTGGTAAAAATTGACAGCAGAATTCGCGGAAACAGGGCAATAATCACCGCTCCGGTAACCCCGATTATGGTTGTTGCCTGAATCGAAAGATGCAAAACTCGCTTTGCCTTTTCATAGCGTTTGGCGCCATAATTAAAACCGGTAATTGGCTGTAGTCCCTGAGCAATGCCAAAGATTGGCATGGAGATAAACATTAGAATGCGGTGCATAATGCTAAAAATTGCAATAGCCAGATCACCACCATAGATTCTCAGAGTGTGGTTCATAAAGATAACCATAATACTGGTAGAAATTTGGCGCAGGAAGGAAGCAGAGCCGATTGCCAGGATTTCGGTAACGATTTTTGTCTCCAAGAGCAAATCCTTGCGGTGAATTTTCAGGCTACTCTTACCCGAAGAAAAATAGATCACCAGGTAGATAACCGAAGCGAATTGGGAAATCACGGTTGCCCCAGCAGCGCCCTTAATCCCCCAACCAAACCCGAAAATAAAAATTGGATCGAGAATGATATTCAGAATCGCCGACACCAGCATCGAGGTCATCGCCACAGTTGCTCGACCTTCAGACCGCACAATGCTATTGCTGGTCATCGCAAAGGAAAAGAAGACTGTTCCATATAGAATAATAGAAGCATAGTCCTTGGAATAGGGCAAAATGGTGTCAGATGCTCCAAATATTCGCAGCAGCTCATCAATGAAAATATTGCCCAGCGTAGCTATGACGATGCCAAATCCAACCACCAGCAGAAGGACATTACCATAAGTTTTTGATGCCTTGGGATAATCACCGGCACCCAGCGCGATCGAAATCATCGCCGCTCCGCCAATGCCCAGCATCTGGGCAACTGCCATCACCACCATCTGAATTGGAAACACAATCGCAATTCCGGCAATTGCCAGGGTACCAACGCCCCGCCCCACAAAAATCGTATCAACGACATTATACAGAGCCATGACGAACATACCAATCATCGCCGGCGTGGACAGACTAACCAGCAGGCGACCTACTCTCTCATCAGCCAAGATATGATTATTTTCTTGCATTCAAACTCAGTCCAACCTTAAACCAAACAACAGGGGTCAAATATACCAAAATCGCGTTGCTCAGACAACTAATTATGATGGCAGTTATTAGCCCCAAATTTCTTGGGGATTGTTTATTCAGGCGAGAACTTTAAGATAACACCTGCGACGTTTATGCTGACGGCGCTCAAAGAACTTCCACTGCGTTTGAACCTTGGTATTGTTCTCGAGCTCGGGATTGGATTCGGCACCTTTAATCCCTTTTTCAAGAAAGGTCCGTCCGAGTCTATGCAAAATCAGGGCTGGCACCCCGGTCCCCTGCAATTCCGATTTGACCCCAATCAGATAAAAATCAACTATCTCACACTGTTTAAGTGCCCGGCTTAAATGCCACCAGCCCAGGGGTAACAATTTACCACGAGCTTTCTGGAGAGCCCTTGACAAAGACGGAATCGTGATGGCAAAAGCAACCAGTCGGTTTTGCCGATCTGCTACAAGAGTTATATATTCAGGATTAATAAAACTGAAGTATTTTTTGATAACAGCAATTACCTGCTTTTCGCTTAAGGGAACAAAACCATAAAGTCGTTGATAAGTATCCTGAAACAGATTAAAAACTTGCCTGGCATATTGCCTTAGATCAGCCCGGCTGCGGATTTCTACAAAATGCAATTTTCGCTGGCGGGCAACCCGTTGTGCAAAATTGGCAATTCGGGCAGGGAATTCATCGGGTGCAGAAATGCGGTACTCAAGCCAGTCAACCTCCTTGGTAAAGCCCAATTTTTCCAAATGCTCGGGATAATAGGGAAAATTGTAAATAGTTGCCATCGTTCCTAACTCTGCAAAACCCTCGATCAGCATTCCCGCCGAATCAAGATCATTAAAGCCCAACGGACCGTGCAGCGACTCGGCACCCCGCTCACGGGCCCAGCTTTCGACGGTTGAGAATAATTCTTTAGATATAGCTAAATCGTCAAGAAAATCCACCCAGCCAAAACGTGCCTGGCGCTTCCCGGTAAACTGATTATGATGGTGATTGATTATCCCCGTGATCCGCCCAACAACTTTTTCATTTTTAAAAGCCAGCCATAATTCCACATCACAGGTTTCGAAAGCCGGATTCCGCTTCCGGTCAAAAGTTGCCGACACCTCCCGTTTCAGTGGTGGAACCCAATAGGGATTCTTACGGTATAGGCAAAACGGAAAGTTGACAAAGCGGTGCAAATCCCGATGATAATGAACTGGTTTGACAGTAACGGTCATGAATGTATCAAATTTTTAATATATCAGACTTGCTCAAATTGCTAACTTAAGCCAAGTCGCTTCACCTTAAACTTTCCCTTCGGTCTTATTATCATAATAGCGCACCGTCGGATAGGCAAAATTAATATTCTTGCACTTGCCAAATTCGGTCAGTATCTCCTCCCAGATCGCCTGTTCGGTGCCTCGTCGGTTACGCGGTTCGCACAGGTAGCGGATTGTCAATCGCACCCCGGAGTCCTTGACTGACGTATAGACCGTGGGGGTGAGGCTTTTATAGAAAATCATATATTTTTTACTCGCCTCTTTGACCTTACGTTCGGCAGCTTTGCTTAAATTCTCGGCGTGCTTGTTGGCAATATCACCCAGTATCTCCTTGGCTTTTTGCCAATTGCTCTCAAAGGTAAGCAGCACATTCAGTTCATTCCAAATGTACTGAAATCCCTTACTATAATTTGCCAGGGGTAAGGTAAACAAAAGACCATTGGGGATATAAATCACTCGACCGGTGCTTTGATCGGCATCCACCCAATTGCCAATTTCCAGTATAATAAACTGGAACATGCGAATATCAATTACATCACCGGCTTTATCTCCGATTTGAATCCGGTCTCCAACACTAAACGAACGGCGGAATATTAAAAATATCCAGCCGGCGATATTGGTCAACGGATCTTTTAGAGCGATTGCCAGACCAGCAGATAATATCCCGAGATAGGTTCCGAGTGACTTGAAGCCCCGGAACCAGACACTGGTGATCATAATTATACCCAGTATTACCGTAATATAAGTTACGGTTTTCATCCATACATAGCGGGTTTTGACATCTTCATATTTGTGGTAAACCAGTCGTCCGATGGCTATTCTTATAATCCACAAAATAAAAATAATTAGTAAGGTACTGAATAATTTGATCTGCAAAGCCCGGCTAACGCCCGTTGCAGTAGTCACTAATTCATAAAAATTTTCCATTGACTTGCTCCTTAACACATCATTTCAGTTGTCACTAATTATCGTACTTTTTCTCATCATACAATTATTATTGAAATTTATGCCTTTCCTATCACCATCCATAGCGAAATCCAGAGTCCGCTCAAAACGTTCGCCTAAATTTAGCTATCGATTCTTCATTCTAATTACTTCATTCTATTGATTTCGTCATAGCGGAAGCAGCCGACTTCGTGATCATTCACCAAACCCGCTGCCTGCATAAAGGCGTAACAGGTAGTCGGTCCGACAAAACTAAAACCTCTGCTGATTAAGTCTCCACTCATTATTTCAGCCTCTGGTGATTTTACCGGCAGTTCGGCGATGGATATCCATCGATTGATGATGGGCTTACCGCCAACAAACTGCCAGATGTAACGATCAAAGGTGCCGAACTCCTTTTGGATTTTCAGAAAAGCACGGGCATTTTTTACTGTTGCGTTTATCTTGGCTCGATTCCGAATAATGCCGGGATTATTCAGCAAATCATCAATCTTTTCAGCCTGATACTCGGCAATCAGTGCCGGATTAAAATCATCGAAGGCCAGTCGAAAATTCTCCCGCTTTCGCAAAATCGTAGCCCAACTCAATCCGGCCTGAAACGAATCCAGCACAATAAACTCGAAAAATTTCCGGTCGTCATGCAGCGGCACACCCCATTCACGATCATGATATTCGATCATCAACGGATCATTCGTTGGCCAGGCACAGCGTTTTAGGCTCATTTGTTTCCTTTCAATTAATCAAAACAAATTGTAATTAAACTAATGGATTTATTAAATCACATCAAGATCGAAATTCAAGATTTTAATTAATTAACTTATAAAATTCCGGATCAAGTTGTGAATTGGCTTGATGATGAAAAAAACCAACAAACCGGTTTGAATATCAAAAAGCTGAGGGTAACTCTCAGATAATTAGAAAAATAATTCGGTTTTATCTTTAATTATAGTCATCCATACCGAGAGACTCTCGAATCAGCAAATAGATTGTATATTATCGGCAAATAATCTGGCATTACTATTGCCCTTTCTAAAATTGATTATTAAAATAACGACAATTATATTTTCTAAGGAGTAATTATGAAGTACTTGTTACATCTCGCAACTGTACTCTTAGTAATCCTTTATTTTCAATCCATAACGGCCCAAACTAACCTCGATCCGGATGTCTACAGTCATTTTCTTCAATCAATTGAAAACCTTTCAACCAGTGATTTTTTAGCTAATCACGCACCTAGCTCCATTCGCTACACTGAACGTAACGATACTCAATTAGATAAATTCGCATTTTTGGATTCAATTCAGGATGCTTACCAGTTGACAGACGACGAACTGGAGCTATTAAAGACTCACCATTTCGTTATTACCGAACGTCTGAAATATCCTTGCTTCGGACAAGCACTGCATAACATTTACGGTAATGATTTACCATTATTTGCCACAACTGATATTATCCTCCACGCCCTGCATATTTCCTATGATAAAATTCTCATGGAATTGGAAATTTCCCAACTCCAACCAAAACTAATCCAAATTCTCGACGCTCTGAACAGCTCGTACTCTGTCCTATGGAACACCTATCAGGAAAATCCGCAAATGATTAATTCATTAAAAGATGTTGACTTATACCTTACAATAGCCCGATCGCTGATTCAGGGTGAGCAGCTTGCAGCTAATATCGTTAGTGACGCAGATGTAAAGGTGGTATGGGACGCAATTCAAGCGGAAACATACACAGGTATGTCTCTTTTTACCAGCAGATCGCGCAATTTCGATTTCAGTCAATTTACGCCCCGAGGACACTATACTCATGAATTCTGGAACGGCAAGCAGTTTGTTACCCTCGAAAATTACTTCAAAACGATGATGTGGCTGGGACGGATTGATTTTCTGCTTACCCCGCCAGCCGATAATCCCTATGAGGAGCCCTGGCCCGAGGAAGAAATCCAGCGGATGACAATTGACGCCGTGCTTTTAAATGAACTCCTGAATATTGCTGCGGTTCGAGAACCTCTGAAAGAAATTGACCAAACGATCGAATTTTTGGTTGGTGTAAGCGACAACCTAACACCGACAGAACTAGCCGATATTACTAAGGCGCAAAATATCGAGCGCGCCGATGAACTTCTGAATCAGAACATCTACCATCAATTAAAGCAGATCCTCTACGAATCCCCCGATTGTCAGCAGAAAATTCTCTCCTGCTTCTTAATTATGAATCCTTTCAGCGCGGTTCCGGATACCCTGCCAGTATCGTACCGCTTGATGGGTCAGCGATTCATCGTTGATTCCTACATCTTTTCGAATGTTGTCTATGATCGAATCATCTATCAAGGCGAAAAAATCTGGCGACCGATGCCCGATCCGCTGGATGCCATGTTCGCTTTAGGCAATGACGATGCCGGTTACCTCTTGAAAAATGAAATCGAACAATATCATTACGCGACCCAACTTGAGGCACTCCGCTATCTCGTAAATTCCTATGAATATGATTTCTGGAATCAGTCACTCTATAATACCTGGCTCAATGCTATTCGGTTATTAAATCCGCCAGCCGAGAATAGTAATCTTCCGTTCTTCATGAAAACCGTCGCCTGGCACCAGGAAAAACTCAATACTCAGCTGGCTTCCTGGTCGCAGTTGCGGCATGATAATCTACTCTATGCCAAGCAATCCTACACTGGCGGAACTGCGTGCTCTTTTCCACACAGTTACATCGAACCCTATCCACAATTTTACCAAAAAGTTGGCGAATTTGCCCAAAATGCCTATGACTTCTTCCAATTGCCCTACTTTCAGCGACTCGCGTGTATTATGGATACCCTAGCAATATTAGCCGAAAAGGAACTCAATCAGGAGCTTTTTAACGAATCGGAACAATCATTTCTACAAAGAATGCTATTTGTCAGTGGGGGAAGTGGAGAACCACCCTTTACTGGCTGGTTTGCCGATCTCTTTTATGATTCTTACGATGCCGTTAAATATGATTATGTTATTGCGGATGTTCATACTCAACCCACAGACGAGGCGGGAAATATTGTTGGGAGAGTTCTGCATGTCGGGGTTGGAGAGGTAGATCTGGGAATCTTTCTTACCAACTCGCCTTCGGATTATTATCAACCGATGGCTTATGTAGGACCGGTGATGAGCTATTATGAAACCATTACCGAGAACTGGGACCGTTTAACTGACGAACGGTGGAAAAAAATCATCCAGAGTGAAGAGTTACCGCAACGACCCGACTGGGTCAACGTCTACCTGGCTGATAAAACGGGCAATGCAAGGATTACCGGGCGGGAACTCGAAGGGCGGGCTTACGCTTCTTCGAATAACTCGCAGCAGAATCTTCCAGAAGTTTTTTTGCTTGCTCAAAACTATCCGAATCCCTTCAATCCAGAAACGACTATCCGCTTCGCGCTACCGGAAAAATCGCAGGTTAAACTGGAAATATACAATGTCCTGGGACAGAAGGTCATTACGCTTATCAATGAAGAAAAAACGGCAGGTAGTTATTACATCAAATGGGATGGAAAAGACATGAAAGGAAGAGACGTATCGAGTGGAATTTATTTATATAGAATGACCTATGGTAATTCTGTTCAGATAAGAAAGATGGTGTTATCAAGATGAACGATATGTCAATAAAATTTCTAAATA
>CAZJIU010000075.1:0-10874 GCA_964546145.1 uncultured bacterium | reverse complement strand
ACCAGAATTTAGCTATATCTATGATCTTCAGTAAGCGGTTTTGCAAAGAATCCTAGTAGTTAATATCGTTATATATTTCTTTTAATTGAGAAATATGTTCTGACTGATATTTACTGTGAAAATATGTTAGCACAATACTCGATATTAATTGGTATATATATTTTTTATAGTTTTCAGAATCATGGTTAGAGAATTCAGTATAATCTGAGTAATTTTCATCAAGTAGAAGATTTTTTATTGTTGGATGTAATTTAAATTCCTGATTCTCAGTAATTAAATTTTTTATTGTTTTTTTATATGAATCAATCTCTAAACAATGAATATTATTTTCAACTATAATTGGTTCCAAACTATTAACTTGTTCTTTACTGGAAGTATATTCAACCATTTCTAAAATATTAAAAAAAAATTTTGCCGCTTCCTTTTTATCACATTTAATTGTTAATGGGAATGTTGAACCAGGATTTATAATCCATTGAAATTCCTCAAAGGGAAAAATACCAAATTTTAATTTAAAATTTTTTGGAGAAATGCAGGGAATATCCATTTTTAACTTTCTCCATACGCACACAAGTATGTATATAATAGGCTATTTCAGCTTAGAAATCAAGGATTTTAGATAAAAGTGAATAAGATAATATATAAGATTACGGAGTGTAGTCCCTTAGCTTAAAGATTATAGATCTTTGATAATGTCTAATCCCTGGGGTTGGGGCATAACCCAGCGAATCGGTTGGATCGAGCCGTCCTTTTTGATTGTGCGCTCAACCTTCTTGCATTTTAGAATGGAATGCTCGATAAAGATATCATCTTCGATTATCGAACCGAAGATATACGATGTGCCTTTGATAATTACATTACTGCCAATGATGGCTGGATATTCATCGCTGCCGGTAATATTGACACCGGACTCAATTCTGGTATTATCACCAACTTTCAAATTGCCTTTGAGTATATCGCCCCGCATAATGATGCAGTTTTTCCCAATAATCAAAGTTTGAGACGGATAGGTACGGATGGAAACATTATCCTGAATAACGGTGCCTTCACCAATTTCCACATTTCCTCTAATATTTGTGTTTGTCCAGATACTGACACCGCGGCTCAGTTTAACCCCTTTCGAGAGATGAACACCTTTTTGAAGAAAAATATCCAGAGAAGGAAATTGTTTATCCAATTCAAGAACCTGTTCGACAACTTCATCGGCAATAAAAAAATCATCCTCATCCTCAATGACGATAATATCCCGCAATTTTAAATAGACTTTCTGGCGATAAATAGATTCCATCTCCTTTAAAACGCTCTTGACATTGAATCCAATAACCGCACTATCGTCACTGACTGGATCGGCACCAACTGCGATTTTGTTTTGATTAAAAATAGAGATAATATCAGTCAGATAAAGTTCACCTTGAACGTTATCTGCGGTCAAAGCAGTAATATATTTTTTAAGATATTGATGCTTGACTGCATAAATACTGGTATTATACTCCTTAATTCCTAACAATTGATCCTTGGAGAAAGAGTATTTTTGTCCATTATATTCGGCTACATAGCTATACCCATCGGGAATTGCTAAAATATCCTTATGCTCTTTGATCTCAATAACTTTCCCAAAATCCTCCCCGGAGTTGCGGTCTTCCATATCTTTTACGGGAACACGAATAATCCGCCCATAGGTATTATTAACCGGATCACCTTGATAGATACCGGTAAGAATTTTCATACCGCAGTTGGAAATCTCAAATCCTTTTTTAAAAAGTTCAATTACTTCAGCCGTAATCAGTCCCATATCGCCGGGGAAAATGTATAAATCTTCGATATTATCAGATGATTCCAGAGCCTTTAGTGCTTCACAGGCAGCGTCGCCAGTTCCTTTTTGTTCTTTTTGAAGTACAAAAATCCGCTTGGGGGCTTGTCTAACTGTCTCAGCTACCTGAATGGCTTTAATTCCCACGACAATAACCTGATTATCGGAATTAAGACCCTCCCGCGCTGCTTCGGCTACCCGCACTACTGTTGGTACACCCCAGATTTCATGAAGCATCTTCGAGCGTTCAGATTTAATCCGCTTACCATGACCAGCCGCTAAAATAATCGCCACCGGTTTTTTGTCATCATCAAGGTCGTCACTTAAAAGTTCTAATTTTTTAATTAGCGAATCGTTATTGTTATTTGACATTACACTCCTTGTTCAATAATCAATTGTAATGAAATCAGTTCCACACATTTATTTATAGGATAATTAGTAAGTACAAATAGACAAATCCCGGTGCAATTAAAAAAGAATCAAAGCGATCCAAAATGCCACCGTGACCTAAAAGTAAGGAACTCGAATCCTTTACACCTACATCTCGCTTAAATGCTGATTCAACAAAATCTCCCGCCTGGCCGATAATCCCGGTAATTAAACCAATTATCAATAAATCTCTCAGTCCCAGATTTTCCGGTTTCCAATCCAGGTAATAAAACAGGATTATCGTCAACAAAGCTCCGCATAATCCGGCAATACATCCAGCCCAGGATTTACCAGGACTAATTTTTGGAGCAATTTTATGCCTCTTACCGAGCCATTTCCCAAAAACATAAGCCAGTGCATCGCAGATCCAAATGGAACTAAAAACTAAAACCACGAGGAAATAGCCATCAAGATAATTCCCATCATATCTTTTAGGCATCTCCCGCAGAATAATTAAGATTGAGATTAAAAATGGCAGATATAAAAATCCTAAAAATGTTACAGCTACATTAACTATAGCATTGGTGACCGGGTGGAATAGCACAATTAATAAAAAGCCCAATAAAAACAGTAATAACAAGGGACAGAGTAGACCTTGTGAAAGATATGCAATCAAAATCCAGACAATGCCACTTATCACACCTACATTGATCCAGGGTTGGAATCCCTTCTGCTTGATTAAATTATAAAATTCAATCTGACCTAATACAGCCACTAATCCAAAGAATACCGTATAAGGCAATCCACCGGCTCGAGCCAACAGGATAATTGCCGGAATTCCTAACAGGTTGATAAACATTCGCGAAGCAAAATTTGAAAGACTTTTTTCTTTATTCATGAATTTCCGTCTATTCACTTCCCCATTTAATTAAGGTTACTTTAACTTTTCCAACCCCCGCTCCGACCAATCCTATTTGCTTGGCAGCTCCATATGATAAATCAATGTCGCGTCCTAGAGTAAAAGGACCACGGTCATTAATCCGCACCGTAACCGATTTTCCAGTCACGGGATAGGTAACTTTTAAAATCGTTCCAAACGGCAGAGTTTTATGGGCGGCTGTCATATCATTTTTATTAAAAATTTCACCATTTGCAGTTTTTCCCCCATCGAATCCATCTTGATGACCATAGTAAGAGGCATTTAAAATCGCGGTATTTTGCACTCCTGGAATTAACATGGGTGTTCCTTTATAGCCAGTTTTGGAAGTTGCCGGCTCATTATAATGATAACGAGGTGCAGAAGTACACATTACTAAAAAAGAAATTATCCCAATTACCAAAATTTTCTTCACAATTGTGCCTTACCAACTAAATCACGAATAGATGTTATTTTTTGCTTTGCCGAATATTGTTGGAGAAAATCGAGAATCTCACAAATTACCAGCGGATTGAAAAAATTTACACTACCCAGTTGAATGGCAGATGCACCAGCCAGCATAAATTCAATCACATCGGCACCACAACTGATCCCTCCGATCCCGATAATCGGAATATCTACTGCTTTCCGAGCTTTAATCAGGAGCGCCAGAGCCACCGGTTTGATTGCCGGGCCTGAGAGTCCGCCAATTATCGTGCTTATTTTTGGTTTAAAAGTATATATATCAATGGCGGCACCATAAAGGGTGTTAATCATTGATATGGCATTAGCGCCGCTTTGCTGAACGGCGACAGCAAGTAGCGCAATATCAGTGACATTGGGCGTAAGTTTGATAATTAAAAACCGATCTGTTTTTTGGCGTAACTCGGCACTCAGGCGATAAAGGATTTCGGGATTTGTCCCAAAAGCAATGCCCCCTTCTTCAACATTCGGGCAGGAAACATTTATCTCATAACCGGCAATCCACTCTTCCCGATCAAGAAGCCGTATTACTTCGATAAATTCACTCTTACTGCTGGCAGCAATATTTACGATTACTTTACACTTGAGCCGGCTCAGAAAAGGCGCCTTTTCTTTTAAAAATGCATCCAAGCCAATATTTGCTAAACCAATTGAATTGATCATACCCGAACTGGTTTCGACGATTCTAGGTGGTGGATTACCGACTCGTGGTTGCCAGCTTAGCGATTTGGTGATAATTCCGCCAAACTGCTTGATTTCTACCAAATCAGCAATTTCATCCCCGTATCCAAACGTTCCTGAAGCAGCCAATATTGGATTTTTTAATAACAACCCTTTACCTAAATCTACAGATAAATCAATCATCTAATTGCACGTCTTTCAAATTAAACACCGGACCATCTTTACATACTAAAGAATAACATTTCTCTCCATTCGGACTATTCATTCTGACCACACATCCCTGACATAAACCCAATCCGCAAGCCATCACCTTTTCCAGCGATACAAATACATCAAAATATTCTGGTAAATTGTATTGTTTCAATGCTTTCAGCATGGCTTCCGGACCGCAAGCATAGACTACGGATGCAGCAGAAAATTGATTAAGAAGATGGATAAAATGTTCAGTAACTGTTCCTTGAAATCCTGCTGATCCATCGTCGGTAGATAGAAGCAAACGCGATTTTTCATCTTGGTTTAGCGGCAGTTCTGAATTGGTCTTGGCACCGATAAAAAAATAGGGTTTTATACCCTCTGCGCTCAGTTCATCACGTAAAAATAATAATGGTGCTGCACCAACACCGCCTGCAAGCAGAATGTAATTAGTGTATTGCCACTTAGTGATATTAAAGGTATTACCTAAAGGACCTAATAACTTCAATTCAATACCCTTTGACCACTGACTCATCAGGGCAGTTTGGGATCCGACTATTTTATACAATAATAGAATATTTTCTCCTTCTTTCCCGGCAATACTAAACGGTCGCGGAAAAAGCTTCATAGAATCGGGAAAATAGAAATTGACAAATTGAGCAGGAGAACAATTCCGCGCAATTATTGGAGTATGAATTTTAGCCAGAAAGATTTCTTTGGCAACTTGTTGATTGGACTGAACAACTCCAGTAGTATAATGTTTCATCGTATTCGTAATACTAGGCGAATTTTATTTTGCCGGTCTGTCCTCTATTAGCTTTTGATTTTTTGGGTGGAGCTCTTCTGCTTCTTTTGGAATCTCTTTTTCCGTAGAATCAGGAGGGGTATTTAGTGCAATAACTATATTATTCAAAGTATTATAATTTGCTTGGGCTTGCGAGATATTTTCCCCTTTAGGGTAAATTTCGATATAATATTTATACCAATTTAATGCATTTTCCAGATCGTAACATTTATTTTGATAGATCCAGGCAATATTAAAAACACTCTTTTCAGCATAATAAGTCTGGGGATAACAATCCGTAATTTTAACAAATATACTAATTGACGAGTCGGGATTTAGGTTAAACCATTTTTCCGCATCCCAGAACAATCGGCGGGCGTACAGTTCCTCATCGGGAAGAGTTATCTCCTTCTTTTCAATATATGTCAGATAAGGAGAATCAGGATATTTTACCCGCAAGGTATCCAGCCAACTATTCGCTAAACCGGAATCTCCTTCCACAGCATAAAGATAATACATTGCATATAACGCCTGTTCACGATAGGAATTGAAATAAGGAGAGTTCCATATTTTCTGATAACAAGATAAGGCGGAATCGAGGAGATCAAAATTAAAGTAGTAGATTTCACCAATTTCATAAAGTTGTTTATAATAGTTCGTAAATACCGCTGTAGTGTCAACAACTTTCTGGTTATCAGTAGATGGTTTTTCAACTTTAATCTTAGTCTCTTCCATAGTAATATTCTCTGAACTATCAAGCTGAGTGTTCGATTCGACACTTTGTAGTGATTCAATGATGGGGCGAACTTCATCTTGAGTTTTATCAAGCAGTTTTTTAATTGAAAAATAGCGGTTAATTTCCACAACTCTATTATTTGCATCAAAAGCATACATAGAACTTTTATCTATTTGACTTACTCTCGTAAAGTTCTTTTGTGCCCGATCATAGTCATGAAAATAAACCATATCCAGGTTACCGGCCTGATAATAAGCCGAGGCTGAAACTGGCTGATTGGGGTATTTTTCCGTTATTTGAATGAAGCGTTGATGAGCCGCCTCATAGTCCTTTTCATCCAAGTAGAGTAATCCCAACTCATATTCTAGATCGCCCCAGATACTTTCATTTTTTTCGTCATTTAATTTGGTATTGATTAGCTCGCGCGCCTCTTCATATCGATGAGACTCCCGATATATCCGGGCTAAAAGAATTTGGATTTGGTCTTTTAATTCAGGGGACACGCTATATTTGGAAATATCTTCCAAATTCTTGATTGCCAGTTCGGTATTTCCTTGCAGTAAATTGATTTCGGCAACGGTATATTGAGCTTTGGCTGCAATTGGTAAATCCAATCCGAATTTCGAGGTTAATTTAAAATAATGCTTAGCAGAATCTAACTGCCCAGAGGATTTGTATAACTCCGCAATAGCGGAGTAGATTTCGGCCTTCATTCGATCATTATCAACGATCTTAGCCGTGCGATTTAGCTGATACAATGCTAATTCTCGCTGACCCGATTTCCAAAGGCATCTGCCATACCAGATCTCTGCTTCAGCCCTTAAAGGACTATCAGGATATTTGGTAAAAAATTCTTCAAAGGTTTTTTGTGCACTCAAATAATCCATCTTATAATAGTGTGACATGGCAATCAGATAGAGCGCATCATCAACCCAACGACTTTCGGGATAATTGAGCAGCACTTTATTGGCTTTCTCAATGGCACTATTGAACATTTTTTGGATATTTAATGGTACCGTAGCTTGCTGATTTTCTTCGATTGCCTGCTGACCTTGTTTAAAATATTGTTGGGCATTGTAAAAGGTATTAAAATAGGCACACTGCTCAATAAAAAGCATAAATCCCAAAAGAGTTACAGATATAATACTAAGATATTTTTTCAAAGGTAGCTACTCGATTTAATATGCCATTCTGCGAATCGTAACTTAATCTGCGCTTAAAATTTCCTGATAATCTTTAACGAACATTGGCAAAATTGTTCCCGAAGTACCCCTTAGATTTAAATCAACTATATCACTTATCGCTGTGTGATTGGGATTAATCTCGATCAAATAGGAATTATTCCTTTTGGCATAACGCGGAAGATCTGCAGCTGGTGTCACCTGAGCCGAGGTTCCAACAGTAATAAATACTTCCGATTGGATGGCTGCATGGTAAGCCTTCTCATAATTTTCTGCGGGAATAGGTTCACCAAACCAGACGACATTCGGACGAATCAGACCACCACAATAGCAGTGAGGTATATGATTAGAATTATGACGGAAAACTTCATCAAATTCGGAGGTAGAGTAATGCTGGTTACAGCAAACGCAATAATTCTCCATGATATTGCCGTGGAGCTCAATCACATCGGTACTGCCAGCCCGTTGATGTAAACCATCCACATTTTGAGTAATGAGTTTAAAATCCGGGACAATTTCCTCCAGCTTCTTTATAGCCAGATGTCCAGGATTAGGGCTTGATTTTTCGATAATGTTTCGCCGGTGTTGGTACCACTCGGAGACTCGGGCAGGATTTGTATAAAATGCTTCAAAACTAGCTAATTCCAAAGGTGATAGTTTTGTCCAAAGCCCCTCTTCCCCTCGAAAAGGTGGAATGCCGCTTTCTACTGAAATTCCTGCACCTGTAAGGACGGCAATTCGGCGAGCAACTTTAAGACGCTTAATTGCCTCTTGATCATTAATAATTTCCATCTAATTCTGCTCGTGACTTTTGGATTTGCAATGTAATATAGACCGTTTTATTCTTCAAACCAACGAATTAATCCCTCCTCAAAGGGATGAATTAATCCCTCATGTTTGGGAATTATTCGAATAGTAAATCCGTTTAAACCACTATCCCAACTATTGATAACACCAGTATAACGATATTTATTAGCTCCCGAATCACTTTCATGTTGCATACTTACCAACTTGCCGTTAACAATCATACCCTCGCTGTTCACTCTGCCATAATAGATTTGTAACTCAATATCATGTTGAGTAATCCCATCCAGAAAAACTTCAGTTGAAATACTTAAGGTGTTTTTTACTGATAGTTCCTCGGTCGAGCTGGTTTCGACCTTCAAAAAGCGAATTGATTTCCAATTCTCCCTGATCCGTTTTTTCCATTTCGCTAACTCCTTTGACAATTTAAATGAGTCGTCCTGCATTTTTTGCGTTCGATTAGCCGAAGGAAGATAGAGTTCATTAGTGTAATCACTTAGCATCCGATTAGTATTATAAAACTGGCAGATTTCGACGATTGAAGCCTTCATACGCTTGACCCAGTCACGCGGCAGTCGGTCATTATCCCGGTAGTAGAAAGTAGGAATAATTTCTTTTTCGAGAACATTGTAAATAATATTAATTTCCAGCTGATCCCAGTACTCTGCATCATCATAAGTTTCCCGATCGCCAATACACCAACCAATTCCCGGCTGATAAACTTCATCCCACCAGCCATCCAAAGTACTGAAGTTTAAACAGCCATTAATTGCCGCCTTCATGCCGCTGGTTCCACATGCTTCCAACCCTCGCCGGGGATTATTTAGCCACAGATCGCACCCTTGAACCAGATAACGAGCCAGATTAATATCATAATTTTCGAGAAACACAACTGAGTGATAAAATCGCTCTTCATGCGAGAGTTTCATAATTCGCTGGATAATTTTCTTACCTTCGATGTCCTGAGGATGGGCTTTTCCGGCAATAATTATTTGAACCGGATATTGCTTATTTGACAAAATCTCGGCAAGTCGGTCAGGATCAGAAAAAAGTAATGAGGCGCGCTTGTAAGTTGCAAACCGGCGGGCAATTCCAATCGTGAGGGCATCAGAGTTAAGCACATTTTTGACACGCTCGATCTCATGCGCAGGCTTACCCAAGTCTTGATACTGTTTAATAAGGCTGCGACGAACAAATGCAACTAACCGCTCCCGGCGAATCGAATGAGTTCGCCACAACTCACTATCCGGAATCTGATAAATATTTTTCCAAACATCTTTTCCCGTCGGTTCATAAAACCATTCAGGACCAAGGTAACGGTAATATAAATCGGCCATCTCGCGCGATACCCATGAAGCTTGATGAATACCGTTTGTTATACTAGAAATTGGGACCTCATCGGTCAACACTTCAGGCCACAGCGATTTCCACATATTCCGGGAAACGTTCGCGTGTAACTTACTGACTGCATTCGTATTGAAGGAAAACTTAATGGCGAGAATCGCCATGGAAAATTCTTCTTTCAAATCATTCGCATTTTTCCGTCCCAGAGCCAGTAACTCATTTATTGTAATTCCAATGTCTTTACAATAGTCTTTAAAATATTTTTCAATAAGCTCCGGTGAAAAGATGTCAATACCTGCCTGGACAGGAGTATGGGTTGTAAAAATGGAACTGGATTTGACAACCTCAAGCGCTTCATAAAAATTTAATTGGTAATCCTGAACCAAATTCTTGATTCGTTCAAGATTGGAAAAAGCCGAATGACCCTCGTTAAGATGATAAACACCGATTGGAGCATTGATTGCTTTCAGGGCTCGAATGCCACCCATACCCAACAGAATTTCCTGTTTAATCCGCATTTCACGATCGCCACCATAAAGTTCAGCGGTGATTTTTCGATCTTCAGGGCTATTCTCATCAATATTTGTATCTAACAGATAAAGTGGAATCCGACCAACATCGGCGCGCCAGATTTGGGCAAAAATTGTTCGTCCGGGGAACGGTAGGTTAATCATGATCCGATTGCCTTCACCATCCTTGACAATATTCATCGGCATATTATAAAAGTCATTTGCAGCGACCTTCTCCTCCTGCCAATCATCAATGTTGATACTCTGCTGAAAATAGCCATTTTGATAGGATAACCCAACCGCGGTAAGCGGGATACCCAAATCTGATGAAGATTTCAAATGATCACCAGATAAAATACCCAGTCCTCCGGAATAGACGGCTAAACTCTCGGTAATGCCATATTCCATTGAGAAATAGGCCACATTCAACGGAATATCGCTTTTATGAACCGCTTGAAACCAGGACGGCTTCTGGAGCATATAGTCAAAGTTTTCACGAACTTTATCTAACTGATATAAATAACTTTCGTCTTTGACCCGTTTTTCTAATATCTCCTGACCAATTTTGGCCAAAACTAAGACAGGATTATGACGAACTTCTTCCCATAAATCGAGATCCAGCCGACGAAAGATTTCGCGAGCCTCTGCATCCCATGTCCACCATAAATTATAAGCAATGTCTTTCAGACGTTTTAATTTATCCGGCAGTACCGGCGATACGGTGAATTTTTGGATGGGACGCATGCAGATCTCCTTTTCGATTAACTGGGTGTTAACTTACAAATTCCACTTCTGCGAAGCAAGAGTAACCCTCCTTAGGTTCTTAAGTCGAGTTTAACAGATAGGAAAAGAGTTTGTAATTCTTAGTTACGTTTTTTATAATTAATCGTTTTAATATTCAGATTTATTTTAAAAAGATGAGGCGAGATGAAAACATTCAAATTAATTCTGAGTCAGGTTTTGCTCGTTATCCTGGTTGGTATTACCTTCGTACTTACCCGATTTGCATGTTGTGAAAAGTCGCCAACCAACGCATCGGAAACACTTGAATGGAATAAAAAAATC
>CAZJIU010000074.1:0-11066 GCA_964546145.1 uncultured bacterium | reverse complement strand
AGAACTCGTTCCTGAATGCCCTGAACACTCAGGTCAATTTGACTGGTCAGCTGATAATCCATGCCGAGCATGCCCTGCAAGAATGGTTTTTCTTTTAATAGACCGGAGTTAAGTTGACTGAAATCGGGTGGGATAAAATCAAAATATCGTTTAGGATAATAGCCACCTTCGCCGCGAAACACAAAAGCGCCAAACGGTCGGGAAAAATTCAGCCCGTAAAAGGTAAACCAGGGATGGGTAGGAGTAACCTGAACCCCGGTTGGAACTAATCCGACAACTGGCATAGTAATAAATTCAATCTCTTTTTGCATTACCGGCTTATCTTCGCGGGCTTTCAAATAGATCAGGGAAATATCAGTCCCCAGTAGAAAAGTATTTAATTTTAATCCGTACTCAAGATTCCTCAGGGAGCTCTTGGGCAGTTCGTCCGTATTATAGACGATCGGGATATTGAGATTGGCAGCCGCTATGTTGAAAGAATCCGGTCGGTTGAATCCCCAATTTCCGCTGTAATTAATCTTCATCGGTTTAAATTCCGGAATTACCAGGACCTCCAGCGAATTATTGCCATGATGGATCTTGGTATTCAACATAGTCGTCGCCATGCGAATATCATCGAAATCCTGTAACAAAAACAGCGACAGGTCGAGTGGATTGACAATATCATTAATGAAATAACCATCAGCCTTACCCCAGACGACCTGCTGTTTGCCGACTCTGAAATCCACCCAGGAGCTGTAAACATCCAGGTATGCTTCCCGCAGATTCAATGCCGTAGAATCGCCAACGACAGCATCATTGAGAAAATCCACCGAGGCATAGGCGTAGACGTTGTCGCCCGTCAGTTCGGAATTGAGCCGCAGACGATTGCGCAGCAGCAGGGCATCATAAGGCGACTGATCGCGGATGGCGCTGTGATTCATCACATAGCCGTGAAATTGTACCTCGGCATAACCCAGGCGGATTATCCCGCAGAGCATGATAAACATCCCGAATATTTTAACCGATCTCATTGTACATTCCCCCGCTGTAAGGTAGTTTGAGTAAAGATCTGGTCATTCAGCTCGCCGTTGTATTTAACCTCCTGGATTTCGATCCTGGTCTGATGCGTCTTACTCAAATTATCCATAAACAGAACAAAGGGGGTCCAGATGCCGTTCACTTCGCGGACATCCGAAGCGGTCAGGACTTTTTGTAACTTTCCGTTTTTATCATAGAATTCCACCTTCTGGAAAACCCATTTTTCCGGAATGACCCAGGTAATTTTTTTCGCATATTGATCGTCCTTGCCGACCGGCACCGATTCCACTTTGTAGCACTCAACTCCATCAATTTTTTCCCGACCCAGTAATTTGTGCGTGTCCTCATCAATGTTGCGGTCGCCCATATCGTCATAGGTAAAGTCGGTCCCCATGAAATATTCATTCTTGCTTTCACCGGCAATGCGGCGGATTTTTTTCAAGGCTGGCAAATATAACCAGCGATCATCATCTTTATCAGTCGCCTGATAACTCCAGAGCAGGAGCCCGGTGCCCCGAATATCAGCCGGATACTCAAAGAATATCAGGGCTTTGGTATCAATCCCATCTTTTCCATTGTAGGATTTTTGATAGCGGATTACCTCCCGTTCACGGGTTTTGCCCTTGTTGTTAATCAATGTCATTTTCGATTTGCCAAATTCGGTCTTGACGTTGCCGCGCTCACTGACTTTCTCCATGATGTCCCGTCCAGTTAATTGGGCAAGACTTATCGAGGAAAAGAGACCAACAACAAGCGGTATCATCAACATTGAAATTAATCTTTTCATGACACTCTCCTTTTTTTACCGCAAAGTTCGCTAAAAATACTACTACGATCTTTGCGTGCTTTGCGGTTTATCTCCTTTTATCAAATATAAACTTCGGTCGGATAATTACCATCAGCGCTGGCATGATGGTTAAGGCTCCAATTAAACAGGCAGAAATAGAAAAGACAATCAGAAAACCAAAGAAGTAAATTGGTAAGAATCCCGATAGTAATAAAACCGTAAATCCAATAATTACCGAAAGGGCGTTGTAGATAATCCCTTTGCCACTGGTGGTTAGCGTGCGGATAACCGCTTCCTTGGCATTTAAACCTTGTTGAACCTCGAAGCGAAAGCGATACAAAAAATGAATTGTGTAATCTACTCCAACGCCAATCATAATGCTGGACAGCATCGCTGTTGCGACATTGAGCTCGATACCCGAATAGCCCATCAATCCGAATACAATCAGGATCGCCGCCGACAACGGCACAATTGACAATAATCCGGCTACTACCGACCGAAAAATAATCATGCAAACCAGACTGACCAGAACCAGCGACATCACCAGGCTGCGCATCTGCCCCTGGACTACCATATTTACTAATTCGCCGATGACCGCCACAAAGCCGGTAACTGTAGGAAAAGTTGCCTCTTCGCCTTGGGATTTGATATAATCACGGGTATCCATTAGCAGTTTATGCAACGAAACCGAGCTGGTCTCATTCACGCGCGTCATAATTTGGGCCTGAGTATAATCGTAATTAACTACCTGACTGAGATCACTCTCATCACCGGAAATTGAAAATAAAAGCAGATATTGGGCAACTGCATTCCTGGTATCCGGAATGGCATAATATTGAGCACTGTCGCCATTAAACGCCTGATTCATTTTCTTGATATAATCAACGATAGAGATAGTACGGGTAATTGTTGGTTCCTTCTCCAAATAAGTCGTTAATTCATCCATCTTGTGCAGAATTAGCGGATCTTTAATATCACCTTCTACCAGAACACTCAGCTGCGTGGAACCACCGAAATTTTTATCAATACTGTTGTTGCTGACTCGAATCTCGGCATTTTTTCGATAATAGTGCATTGGATTTGTATCAACAATGATTCGCGGAATACCGGTGGCGACTACAATCACAAATACCAGACTGCCAAACAAAAACACTTTCCGATTCTTAATAAAAAATTGACCCCAACTCGTTAACCAACGATTCATTCGCAGATTATTGGTACCTCGCTGCAAAATCATGGGCACATCAAGCAGCATTAAAACTGCCGGTACAAAGGTCACACTCAAAAGCAACGCTACCGTAATACCAAAAGAAGATAGCAGACCCATTTGACGGGCTGGGGTAAGAACATGGGTTTGCAAACTGAGAAATCCCATAATGGTCGTAATACCCGCCAGAAAAACCGGGGTTTTCAAATGCTGCATTGTCTGACGGATAATCGCACTTTTCTGAATCCCTTTAAGAGAGCCGCATTCCTCATAATAATAAGCGATAATGTGGATACTATAATCGTTTGCAATCGCAATTAACATTACCGGCAGCATAACTGAGATAAAAGTAAATTTAATATGCAGTAATGCCATCAATCCAAGGGTATTAACAATACTCATAATAACGACGATAAACGGTAAAAATGCACCTACCCAACTGCGGAAGCTGAAAACCAGCAAAAAGATCATCAGGGCGATACCAAAAGGGAACAAAGCTTTCATATCACTCTGCATGGTCATAGTTATCGCTTTGCGGGTTAGCGGCAGTCCGGCAACGTAAATCTTTTCAGGTCCCGAGTACTTCTGTTTCAGCGCATTGAATGTATCATATGTTATCTTATCGTCACTCTGACCTTTGGTAACGGACAAAATGGCAATAATCGCGGTATACTGAAAATCTTTAGAAACGATATTTCCGTAGAGCATTTCATCGTTCATTATTCTTTGGCGCAAAGCTTCACGTTCCTCCTCGGTCTCCGGGAGTTGTTCGATCAGATCACGCACTTCAAAACCGTCAGCAATACTCTGCAATTCAAAGGCATTAGTTAGGGACAGCACCCGGTCAACGATTGGTAATGACTCAACTTCATCAGTCAAGCTTTGTAATTTGGTTAAAGTACCTTTACTAAAAATATCATTGGATTTGACTGATAGAATAACAATTTCCGATCCGCCAAAAATCTCCTCTAGCTTGTTAGTCGTGACGATAATCTCCTGGTCCTCCGGCAACATGGACTTGATATCCGAATCAATAACAATCTTGGGAATATTCCAACCCATCAGCAGCGTTATCAACAAACAACTACCGATTATCAATCGGGGGTAATTCATCACCACGTCAATCCAGGATGTCCTCTTGTCACTATCCATAATTTTCATCACTTGCTAATGATAAATCCAAATTTGATTACTTTGTTCGCCTTCCCCAGACAACCATCATTAATGGCGGAGTGATGATGATTCCCAGCAAAAACGCCTTTAGAAAATTCTTTTTAAATCGAAATTCGGCAATCCCGGCTATTTGCAGACAGATAATCAGATATACTACGATAATGATGCTGAGATTATTTAGACAAAATTGCCCCAGCGATGTCCACCATCCGGAACTATATGGCGGCAGCCCGATGAACCAGTGATATAACCAGATTAATCCTTTGATCACCCAATACAGAATAATTAGTCCCGAAGCAAGAAATACAATCCTCGACACCTTTTTATCTATTCTCTCACTCATTAGCTCTCCCGTTTTTCTTAGAAATAAATTTGGGTTTGGCAATAATTAATATGGAAGGCAAGACCGTCAGCGCTCCCAGTAAACAGGCGATAATCGAAAAAACAATTAAAAAACCGAAAAAGTAAATCGGTAAAAATCCCGAAAACAGCAATACACAAAATCCAATCACGACTGAAATTCCATTATATAAAATTCCCTTCCCGCTGGTACGCAGGGTGCGGGGCACTGCATTTGTCCAACTGTAACCACTTCTGACTTCCAATCGATAGCGAAACAGAAAGTGAACCATGTAGTCAACTCCTACCCCAATCAAAATGCTGGACAGCATAACTGTCGCCATATCGAGGTTTATATGGAGATAACCCATTAATCCAAAAATAATCAGAATTGCCCCGGTCAACGGCAGGATGGAAAGCAGACCTGCCGCTAGCGACCGAAAAATCAAAGCCGTCACCAGGCAGACCAGGATGATCGAAGCAATCAGACTGCGAATTTGCCCGTTTACCACCATCTTCGCTAATACGCCGATTAAAGCCGTCAAGCCGGTGACCTCAGGAAATTCCTCCCGACTCAGATTTTTATTAATAAAATCCTTACAGTCACGATAGAGCTTATAGGATGCCGTCGAACCCATTTCGATCACCCGGGCTTGAATCTGCGCCTGCTGGTAATCATAATCAACAAACTGATCCAAATCCTCCGGGTCACCACTCAGAGTATACAAAAAGAGATATTGCGCCACTTGCTCACGCGTCTCCGGAATACAGTAATATTCCGCACTGTCACCATGAAAGGCTTGATTCATCAATTTCAACTGATCGACAATTGAGACAACCTGGGTTACCTGGGGCTTGGTTTTCAGATAATCCGAAAGTTGCTCCATCTTCCCTAAAAACTCTGGTGATTTGATATCCCCTTTGGCCCAGACAGATAATTGTGAAGAACCGCCAAAATGATAATCAATGAAATCGTTACTCTGGCGGATTTCCGATTGCTTTTCCCAGAAACAAATTGGATTGGTGTCAACCCTGACTCTGGGAATCCCGGTAGAAATTAAAATCACTGCACCGACTATTATAACCAGAAACATGGTTTTATTATGGACAAAAAATTTACCCCATCTGTCCAGAAATACATTGAATCGCCGTGACGCACGTCCTTTTTGCAGGTGAATCGAAAAAGGTAAAATTTTCAAAGCCGCCGGTAAAAAAGTCATACTCAGGATAAAGGCAACCACAATTCCAAATGAAACCAGAAGGGCTAATTCCCGGATCGGTGGCAGCACATGCGACTGCAGACTCAGAAAACCTATTAGGGTGGTCAATGCAGACAAAAATACCGGGGTTCTTAATAATCCAAGGGATGATCGAATTATCTCATCCTTACTCCTGCTTTCCGATTCAATGGCATATTCTTCAAAATAGTGAGAAATAATATGAATACTATAACTACTGGTTACCGCAATCAACATCACCGGAATTATCAACCCGATGATGGTAAATTTTAATCCAAGAAGCCCCATTAATCCTAAGGTATTTATCGCAATCAGGATGAGAATCACAAAAGGTAAAAATGCCCCAATCCAACTGCGGAAACTAAAAACCAGGAAAAAGATCATTAAAACTACTCCATAGGGGAATAGGATTAGTATGTCCCGCCGCATCACCACTGACAATGCCTGACGAGTCAACGAATAACCAGCCAGGTGAATAATCTCCGGATTCTCATAACGCTGTTTTAATTCGGTTAAAGCCTGGTAAATTTCTTCGTCGTTATTGGACTTATTGGAATTCGCAAGCATGATAATCAAGGCAGTACTTTTAAAATCCCGCGAAACAATGTTACCATAAAGCAATTCATTACGTTGCAGACGCTGCTTAATTTGTTCTACTTCCGCTTGACTCTGGGGAAATTCTTTTATTATCTCACTGACTTCAAAACCATCCTCGCTGCCGATTATATCCTCAGCATTTGTCAATGAGACTACTTTCTCGACAAATGGAAAAGCCTCAATTTCAGATGTAATCTTGGCGACCTTTTTCAGCGTTTGCTGACTAAAAATGTCATCACCAGTCAAAGCCATGATGACCAATTCCGAGCCTCCGAAAAGCTCATCCATCTTATCCATTGAAACAATTAGATCGAAGTCCGGCGGGAGCATGGCTTTGACATCGGGATCCAGTCGCAATTTAGGAATATTCGAACCGAGGACAATTGTCACCAGAATGATAAAGGCGATTACACTCCGCGGATATTTTAGCACACGATCAATCCATTGTTTCATCGCTGATTGCTGTCTCCTGCGATATTCCGGATGTCAAAAGGATAACCACTTTCCATCATTCCGTTCATAATCAGATCAATAAACATGCGCACCATCTCCGGAATTGTGTAGGAATAATTAATAAAAAATTCAGGCTGAAATACCGATTGGACAATCTGCATAATCAAACCGGTGATGAAATCCAATTTGAGATCTTTGCGGATTAATCCCATCTGACGAGCTTTCTTAAAACCATTAAGCAAATTCTTCAAGACTCCCGATTGGAAATCTTCAATCTGCTGCCACACCTGTGGATAATAAAGTTTGACCTCGTACATTGTAGAAGCAGTCATAAGTGATGTTTGCTGTAAGATAATGTTGAGCGTTAGCGATATATGTCTCAGGGGATCCTCAGGGTGATCGGGCAATTGTCGCACTTTGGAAAATAGTTCTTCAAAGTGATAAAGCAGGACCGCCTCGACAAATTCTTCTTTAGACGGAAATATTTTGTAAATAGTCTTTTTACTGATTTTCAAATCGCGGGCTAATTTTTCAATCGTAAAGGTTCGAATTCCACTTTGCATAATTCGGAAGCGGGCGTGTTCGAGGATCGGCCGAACCTTTAGCGGCAGTTCCTTATTACTCAATGGAAACGTTTCTTGTATCATACGTTCCCATTTTAATACATCTCTAGCAATTATTCAAGCAAATTCTATGAATGGTGGAATTAATGCTGAAGCGAATTAAGAGAGCTTTTTGAAATACCTAACATTAATCGGCAGTCGGTTCTCTTCAATTATTTTATCGGCAAGCTTCAAATTCTCTTTAGTCCGCACAATTATATTCAATTCAATTGGATATCGCCAACTACTAGCAATTTCAGCCATAGCCTTGAGTCTTTCGAGGAAATTTTCCTCGACAATTGATTGAGTGGTCTCAAAGTTGAAGCAGCGATATTTCGTTCCTTTTTCGATTATCAAATCTGGTATAAATCCCTGCCAATATTTGGGACAATCGGGATAATCCTGGCCCAATTTCGTAAAAATTGTATAATCTCTTTTAGAATAGTGGCTGACCAGATAGTTTAATAGATTTCGCTGATCATACTTGAGCCGAGTGTGAGAAAGTGAATGGCGCAGAACACTCACAACCCGGGCATACAGCAGGTTTAAATCAAATGGTTTGGTTACATAATCATCGGCACCTGACATTAATCCCGTAATTTGAGAATCAATGGCAGATTGTCCGGTCAGCAGAATAACTGGAATGAAGGAGGTCAGCGGCTTCTCTTTTAGAATTTTAAGCAGTTCGATTCCATTTCCATCAGGTAAATTAATATCCAGAATAATCAGATCAGGCTCAAATTTCAGAGTGGTATCGAGAACCTTACTCGCTTCTGAGAGAGTTTCAACCGCGATATCATGCACTTCCAAAAGGTTTTTCACCATATCCAATATTTCCACTTCATCGTCTACGACAAGTACTTTTCTCACCAGTTATCTCCATTTGAATTTCTATGAAACAAATATATAAAAAAATTGTTAAATAGGGCAGAATTAAGTTATTTGAGATCAGAGATTTAAAAATTGCTCACCCGTGCTCCATCAACTTTTTTCAGAATAGGTTGTAACTTCTAATATCACAATGTAATCTAATTGATAGAAAATTTTGACAAAGAGATTGATTGGCATAATAATTGTAGTTAAATTTCATGTTTTTGATATTTGAAATGATGATAAGGATTGAGCAAAACCTATATCCCCTCCCCCTCCCTGGATGTGCCGTAATATCCCTCATAAAATCCCCTCATTAACATCCGGGGAGGGTACCTCAAAAACCCCCCTTATCAAGATAGATCAAGGGTCACTGAATTAATAGTGACCCTTTTTTTATTTTTAGTAATCAATTAACCTGCGGCAGGAAAAGATGGACGGATATCTACTGGCACATTTTTTAATTGAATGATATAATCATTCACCAATGGAGTCATAATCCGATATTGTTGTACCAATGCTTGAGCAGCAGCATAATCACCATGTGCTTGAATGATTAACAATTCATGCGCCAAATCTCTGATCGCTTGGACTAATTTTTCTTCATCCAGGTTTAATTTACCATCTCTATCCTGATAAAAAGCTCCCTGTTTAAAATAATAATTAAACTGAATCGCAACTCCACCGCCGTGGGCTGAATCAATCCCGAATCGGATTGAGCGATACATGCCACCCAAATAGCTAGCTAAGGCTGACTCTCTCGTACTACCCGGAAAAACGCCTTTCTCAATCAGATAAAGATAGGTATACTGTCCCAAGACATCGGCTTTACACTCCTCAATGACCGGATAGAGTTCTTTCAACTCATGACTAACTGTAGTTTTGGTACCATCTTCTAAGGTAAGCATTCCCGGTCCCAAGCCATGACAAATTTCATGCATTAGCACATGATTAAAATAAGCTTCAAAAGAGACTTTTTGCAAAGGCTCAGGAGCCAGGATCGCATTGACAATTGGAATCCAGCATTTCTCGTATTTAGCCTGAGCCACATTTTTTAGGAGCACTTTCTTCGATCCTTTGGCCTCCCGAACCCGTTCATCGTTGGGCAGATTAAAAGCTGTCGTTTGAATCCCCGCCTTGGTATCACCTGCTGCAAATACCTCATTAACAACTTTAATCGGAGAGGAACTGCCGCGATTGAAATTTTTATACTGATCCGGAATCGGCAGATATGCCTCCAAATCATTTAAATAACCGGCAACTTTTTTCAATTTCTGACTTTCTTGATGATCCACCACACAAATAAAAGCCTCATAGGCAGCTTTATAACTGAACAGCTGATCCTCATATACTTCATAAGGTCCAATCACTACTTCGAGATCACCGGCTAAATCCAGCCAGGCTAAATCACTTTCGTAGTAATCATCCGTCATTAAGTCCCGGGCACGCAATTTTAGATAATTTTTCAGAGTCGGATCTTCGGTAAGTTCGGCGGCTTCATTCAATAAACGATTGACTCCCTCAACCAATCCGACATATTCATTATGATAAGGAACAGCTATCAATTTCCCCTGGGAATCCCTTCTCAATACTGTAAAAGCATTTTCGAATGCTTCCTTTTTTGCCGGATCTTCACGAATTGCCTCAAGATACTCCTCTCTCGTCATATCCTCAGGATAATAACCAGCCCCGAGCGGTTTGGCCTTTGTACCTAAAAATGGCCGGTCTGCTTCGAGCCGATTCCATGGCCCAAACATAACATTAAAAAGCTCCCGATAGCAGGAATCCTTAGGATTAGTTGAATTCTGTAAACGATCCCGTAATTCTACATTTTCTGTACTAACCTGCCGCAGAAAAAGTTCATCAATAATTCGCCCGGCTTCGATCAGGCGAGTCAATACCTTCTGATCGCTGACTCCCAGATTTGAGAGATCACATTTTAACTCAACCGGCGCCAGCTTAGCCAGCTCACCTTTGACATAATCGAGGCTCATCTTGGACTTACTCACTTTCTCTCCACAATTGATTTGGACTGCTACAATCAAAAACAGTACTAACAACATTACTAATGATTTTAATTTTGCTAAATCCATTTTTCATCCTTTATATATTTATTATCAGGTTATTTCACCATCTAGCTGTCAAGGTCAAAGACTCTTCTCAACCCAAATCTGAACCAATTGAACCAGGGTATTAACCGCTTTTTCCATATCTTGAAAAGCGATCCACTCCAATTTACTATGAAAATTATGGCCACCCGTAAAAATATTCGGCGTCAATAAACCCATAAAACAGAGCTTGGCTCCGTCGGTACCACCGCGAATCAACTGCAGGTGCGGTTCAATCCCAGCTCGTTTGACAGCTTCCAGGGCATATTCGACCACCTTTGGTTCTTCATCCAATTTCACTTTCATATTCTGGTAGGACTCTTTGATCTCCAACTCGATTTTCGCCAGTGGATAATTAGCAGCAACTGAATCCCGAACCTGATTAAGTCGCCGGGCTTTTTCATCCATACCCTGCTGCACAAAATCGCGAATCAGGATTTTGATGGTAGATTTTTCAACTCCACCTTCAATTACATAGGGATGTAAATATCCTTCTCTTTTCTCGGTATTCTCTGGGGCGGGGTCCTTTTCCAGCTGCTTGATTATCTCTGCTGTAATTCGAACAGCATTGATCATTTTCCCTTTGGCATAACCCGGATGAACATTGACCCCATGCACCGTGAATGTGGCAGCTGCGGCATTAAAGGTTTCATTTTCAATTTCCCCAACGGT
>CAZJIU010000073.1:0-11074 GCA_964546145.1 uncultured bacterium | reverse complement strand
GGTTTCCTCGGCACTCACCGGTAAATTCAAGATCGGTAAAAAAATGGTGCTCCTGGTTGTAAATCCGACCGCTAATATTCAGGAAATCGGCACTGGTAAAAAGACCCGCATAAGCCGGGAAACGATCCCGCAGCATAAGATTATTTAGCTGATATTTTAGATCAAATTGAAATGCCGAATCGAGATTGACAAATCCGTTGATGTTCAGTTCCGTAGACCGGTTATTAATCTGGCAGCTCTGAATAATAATCGAATCAGCAATCATCGAAAACGAGGTGTTGTCAACCGTAAAATTCTCAGGCAAGGAAGGAATAGTCAGGTCAGCATGGTCAACTTTGACCAAAACGGAATCGGAAAGCAGTCTGCAGGCCCCCTCAATCCTTTTACCCGCAAGATAGGGGACCGGATCAGAATCACTATTATTTACAAGCAGATTGGTTATCAGTACTTTTTTAAGATTCAGACGAAGAAAAGAATTCGATGTAGCGTGTCGCCCGAAGTAGGATCGGAGTGAATCAATGCTGCTAGGATAGGAGATCCTCAGACTATCAATCCCAATAAGGTTTATCTCACCACGATTAAATATAAGCGGGATAATTCCATACCGCAGATTGGCCTCGCGAACCTTAAAAATATCGTATCCTCCGAACGTTCTTAAGCTCAGGTCAACAAACTCCAGATTGCCAAATAAACTGCCATTTATCTTGCCGATTGCCAGGTCAAGCTGGTAGCGTTCCTTTAACTGGTTTTGTACAAAACTCCGTAATGTATTTTTCCAGATGGATGAATGAAAAACAATAAAAGCAACACTACTGCCGAAAAAAAACACCGCCACTAGGATCCATAACGTTGTCTTTATTGCTTTTTTCACAAACCACCTACTTAATCAAAGAAATATAGTTAGACAATAGCTAATCTCCAAATCATAACAATTGGACTAATTTTTCTACCAGGATGATGCCCTGCCTAATCATTTTTTATCTTTGGATTATCCTGACTTCTAATTTATTTTAATCTGGTAAAAGCTCCCGGATATTGGAAATATTTATGAAAATCGTTCTTATAAAAAAATCTCGTGAAAAATCACTCCTCCAGCATCACCCCTGGCTTTTTTCCGGAGCCATCGAAAAAATCAGCGGTAATCCACAATCGGGAGCAACTGTGACAATCCAGGCATTCGATGGCAGAAATTTGGGAAGCGGCGCATGGTCGCCCCAATCTCAAATCGCAATCCGAATGTGGTCATTTGACTCTCAAGAAGTGATTGACGAACAGTTCTTTCGCATTAGACTGCACCAGGCAATTGCTCTGCGACAGCAATTACTCACCAATCCAGATACCAATGCCCTAAGGTTGGTCAATGCCGAATCAGATGGCTTACCGGGGTTAATCGTTGATAAATATGGCGAATTTCTGGTCTGCCAATTTTTATCTACCGGAATAGAATATTGGAAAACAACGATTATACCTCTTTTACTTGAGTTTGTTCCTGCCTGTGGCATCTATGAGCGTTCAGATTTTAAAGTACGCCAAAAAGAGGGATTGCCACTCAGGACCGGAGTGCTATTTGGTAAAGAACCACCGCAATTGGTGGAAATCAAAGAAAATGGAATGCGGTTTCTGGTGGATATTAAAAACGGTCAAAAGACCGGATTTTATTTGGATCAACGGGAAAACCGCAAGCGGTTTTCGGAATTCGCTCATGGAGTGGAAATATTGAATTGTTTTGCTTATACCGGAGGATTTGGTATTTATGCGCTCGCAGCCGGTGCCAAACAGGTAACCAATATCGAAACCTCCGCCGATGCTCTTGATCTCTTGAGTAAGAATATAACCGTGAATGATCTGAAACTCGCCAGAGTAATTAATATTAAAGATGATGTATTTCAAGTTCTACGGCAATTCCGCGACAGCCGTCGTACTTTCGACTTGATTGTTCTCGATCCCCCAAAATTCGCCGAATCGCAAAGTCAGTTACGCAAAGCAAGTCGCGGCTATAAAGATATTAACCTGCTCGCCTTCAAACTTCTGCGCCCCGGTGGGATTCTATTTACCTTCACTTGCTCCGGGCAAATGACCGCGGCATTATTCCAAAAAATTGTAGCCGATGCGGCATTGGATGCCGGGCGCTTAGCTAAAATTATTGGCTATCTCTCCCAGGCAGCCGACCACCCGGTCGCCCTTAATTTCCCGGAAGGACGATACTTAAAAGGCTTGATTTGCCGTGCTGATTAATCCAACATGCTACGCAATACTATCCGGGATCCTAAGTTTGAAGGCAAAATCCATCGTGGTGGACTAAACACTGGTCACCTAGGGAGTGCGGTTCAATTGACAGAGTATGTATTCTTGCAGCGGCCTCCGGGCTCAAGAACTTGCGTAGCTGCGACTCAGCCATTGGGTCACGCATACCTGCACAATCGTAAATTCCGACTCCTGCCACTATGCGCACAGGCCACCGCTTACCTATTCGTGTAGCACAGATAACAAAACCAACACCACCCCCTTCTGGGAATAACGGAAGATGGACGGTAAGAGGAAGAAGCATTCTTCCCTTTTCGGTCAGAGAGGTGAGCCATTCTTTCGGGGCATGCGTGGCGCCAGCGCTAACGTAGATCACATCGTAAGAAGCATCTAATTGGCTACCGTTCCCATATTCAACCCGAACTTGTGGCCATGCTCGTAAGCAAGCTTTGGCGCGTGCGGCCAAGTCTGCTTCAATTTCATAGGCAACGACCCGTCCAGAAGGTCCGACAAGTTCAGCCAATATCGCCGTGTAATAACCTGCACCACATCCAATATGCAAGACTGATTCCCCGGGTTGCGGCGATACCGCCTCTAACCATCGCGCATGAACCGAGGGCTGGCCGTTGTTGATCTGGCGTACCGGATCAATAGCCACGACAACGTCTTGGTAAATATCCTCGATTCCAGCTCCCTGCGTAATACGGTAGGGAATCCCGGGGTCTAAAGTTTGTGCGTGACCTATTTGCCAAGGTGGAGGATCAAGAAAATCCTCGCGCGGTATCCGGGCAAAGGCCTCCACGATCGCTTCTATGCGAAGGTCGGCGATGGTACGTAATGTCTTGGCATACTTCCATCTGATCTCCTCTATATTCATGTGAATTCTCCGAGTGGGCTAGCTCATTATTTGCACTCACTATTTCAAAATCATCATCTTTTTCCAAGATTGATGCTCACCGGCTTGAATCCGATAAAAATAGAGGCCGCTGGCCAGGCTCGAAGCATTGAAATTGATATTATAGGAACTGGCTGACATTGGTTCATTTTTTAGAATGGCTACTTGTTGACCAAGCATATTAAAAACGACCAGTTTGACTCTGACATCTTCCGGCAGATCGAAGGAGATCGTCGTTGTCGGATTAAAAGGATTCGGATAATTTTGATAAAGCGCAAATGTTCTCGGTCTAGCTTCAGGCTCAACTGCATCGTCACCAATTTTGTGAATATCTGTCCGGAATCTGGGCATAATCTGGTAGCCGTCATCGGCTGGTATCTTTGTTGTCGATTGAGTTATAATACCTATTACATCAAAAGTCAATGTCGGGGATTCAGCCCAACCATCCAGATCAGTATCCTGATCAATTCTCATTACCAATGTATCAGTACTATCGGTAATAGTCAGGTTTTTATCACTTCCCTCCACCGGCCAGGTATTGCCCTCGATTAACCTGACATCCTTGATTATTACCAATCGGTTCTCGAAAGATTCACCGATATCCGCGATTGTAATTAAAAGAGTATCTAACTGATTTCCAGTACTGAGTATGGTTATATCTTCATCATTGATAGGCGAAATTTCAGAAAGCCCATTGACCTGTTTAATGGTACCGCCGACCTCAACTTCATCACCAGGATTCAAAGTAGCCAAAGCTGAAGAGGTGGATAGATAAATGCCAGCTGACTGATCCTGCAGTCCGTAACCCATCCCAGCGGAAGAAAAATTAGGAGTCGAAACAAATCCTTTAACTGTAACTGTTTGATCTAGTCGGTCCGGAATAAAATCGGCATTTGCATCAACTATCGCTTCGGTAATTGTCATTTCCGGATAGCCTAAATCCAGTTTTACAATTATGCCATTATCTCCAGCTACCCATAGCGATTTCTCACCTGCATAAATCGATCGGTAAGTCGAACTCGTTATCGAATCTTCCTTGGTCCAAGTTAAACCAGTATCAGAAGATTCGAGGATTATGCCCCCTTCGCCAACTGCATAAACTAGCGAGTCATTAAAAAATTCAACATCCAAAAATTCATCTTGTGAACTATTATCACTGGTGTATACGGCTGTCAGGGTGTCGAGTTGGTCTAATGTTGTCCGGAATATATTTGGTTTGGATACCACAATGACAACATTATCTCTCACTGCAATTGCATTTTGACTGCCTGTACCATAAGCTTTTCCAATAAAGGTATTGGCGGCAATATCAAATACGCCAAACGTTCCGACACCTTCAGCAACAATAATCTTATTTCCCGAAAACGGCCAGATGTCATAAATAAAATTGCTCCCACATACGGCTTCAGTCCAGCTTGCTCCACCATCATAAGAATAAATCAAGGAACCTTTTTTCGATCCGACAAACAGGGTGTCTTCATTGATGAAATTAAAGGAGTAAAAACTATACGCATTTTCATAAAAAGGTGATGAGATAAACGACCATTCCAAACCGCCATTAGTCGTTTTATACAGCTCGCCAGCATTGGTTGCGATATAACCAACATCCCGATTGATGAATTTACACTCGGTAATACCACCTTGAAGAACAACTAAAGAATTATCCGGATAATTCCAGCTAACGCCTTTGTTAGTACTGACGGCTATTTCTCCACCATCTGCCCCGGTTACAATAAATTTGTCATCAGAAATGCTGACTATATTTGAAAATTCAACCCAGGGCCAGGAATTAATCGGAATCCAGGTAATCCCTCCATTAACGGTTCTGAACCATTGCCCATAGTATTGCGAAAGGACAATACCAATCTCAGAACTAAGAAAATAGGCGCTGCGATTAATTGATTGACTACAGGGAATAGAACGATCAGACCAGCTGGCGCCGCCATCGGTTGATAACTGAACCAGTCCGTTATCTCCGCAAGTTATCATCGTACTGGAATTAATTAATTGGGTAGTTCTGAGACTGACTGCTACGGTTGAGGAATCGCCTATTCGAGTGTATGTCTTACCACTATCCGACGAGAAAAACTTACATTTATATGATCCCCCAAATAAGAAATTTCCCGGTCCGTAAGCAGCAAGAGAAAATAGATTTTTTGGAGTACAGGTATTTGGAAAAAGTCCAGCAAGACTAACCTCAATCCAGGTGTTGCCACCATCTACAGTATACCATGACAGAACTGCCGTGCTGGAACTTGAGGCCACCACACCAACATTGGTCGAGGCAAAAGCGACATTCATCAGAACCTTACCCGTAAATTGAGCAACTCTGATCCAGGCCTGACCGCCGTCTGTAGTTTTCAAGACACTGCCTTTATTAGTAACAGCATAGACTGTATCGGCTGTTACGGCTTCAATATCATTAATATTTTCCGCGCTAAAACTTGCCGTATCCCCGACCATCGTCCAATCAGCTCCACCATTAACTGTCTTATAAATATATCCCTTTGTGCTTCCGGTGTAAGCGACTGACTCATCAAAAATAGTCCCACTGTTCCAGGCAACTTCAGGATTCTGATATACTATTGTCCAGGTTAGACCGCCGTCAGTTGTTTTCAAAAATTCAGTCCCCCCAATTATTGCTCCGTTGCTCTGATCGAACATCTTAAATTTTCTGACATTGAGAGCAGTAATATTAGCCTGTTTTACTACCTCCCAATCTTGCCCATAGGTAATGGCAATGATCAAGACTGAAAAGAAAATTTTAAACAACAAATATTTTACCACACTCCCCAATAAATAAATTTTTCCAGATAAACACTAACTGCAGTTAAAATTAATAATTTTTTTTCAAATATAAACCTATCCCAATAATAAAATTATGTCGGGTAGTCTCTTGCGGTGTAGAAATTCCGCAATTTAGACTAAAACCCAGGAAACCAAATGTGGTCAATCTTTCAACAACGGTTTGAAAACCAAATACCTGAAAACGCTTGGTATTCCAATGAAAATCAGGAATGTAATTTGAGTATGAACCTCCGATATCAATCGAGATTATCGAATTTGGGCGAGTATGCAATTTGATAAAGGATTCGGTTCGGCTCTGGTTCTTATCGTAGATAAAATTAACTATATACTCCCGATAGTCATTAAAAGTAATTTCGTAGCCCCCGCCGAATATAATATCGAAAGCTGAATTCAGCCGATGCCTCAGCAATATATCCCACTGATGGCATTGTACTTTATTATCCAGAATCAAAACATTATAAAGTCCGGATTTTGCCCAATCTGCCAAATTTTGGTAAGTATATGACAGCCGAAATCCCAACCGCTTATTGGGTGGAAAATACTGAGCAACTGCAATTGCTTTTTTCTCCGAGCCGACCCCGTAACCGCGAGGATAAGGCCGAGCAATACTGCCCACAGTTACTTCATTTTCTGCGCCAATCCAGGCGCCACTCAGCAACAGCGTCAGATCAGACCAGATGAAATTAGCCCGCATCAGGTTCAAATCCACCTCATACCCCTGATAGGAATCATTCTTTCTGATCAAATCGGTAGCGTTTTCTCTTTTAACAGCATGATAACCAAAATAAGTAAAAACCTGAGGAGCAATCTGCTCCTGAACGGCTTCGTATTTACCCTGCCGATTGAAAATCCGGCCGTAAATTCCAAAATGAGAGGCAATCGCCGATAAATCCAAACCAATTCCAGCTTTAAGACCTATATCCCGCAAAATAGTCTCACATTGGGTATAGACATCCTTCAGCCCCTGCTCCACCCCGTAGTTTATTTCAAAACCAGCCAGAATCTTAGCATTCAGAGAATAATTATATAAAAAGCCCAAGTGCGGCCTTTTATAGCTAATATTGCCAGTAGTCGTATCTACCAAAGCGAAATAGTGATCGTAGAAATTCTTTTCGAGTGATTGCTGCTGTGAGTAAAAATCCATCCGAGCATAACCAGCATAGCTGGCTATAGTTGCTTTTTCATTTAAGGTTTTGACATTATAAAAGCATAAATCATAATTTCGAACCTGCTCCGAATCGAAGTGCCGACGATAGGCATTATTCCAATAATCCAATCCAAAAGAGTAAAGGGAAAAATCCGCCGAATTGGCCAACTTGAAAAACGCCGGATTATGACCTAGATCATATAAGAATAATCCAAGCCAATCAGGCGAATTATTTCGTGGCTGATTCATATAGAAAACGGATGGCTGGTCAGCCCCAATCAGCACTTCTACTAAAAATAGTAGGAGTATCAATTTCTTTATTGGTGAAAAATTGCTCGGTCTCATTATCCTCAATTAATTGACCGCCAATTGTACTTGATCACCATGCTGATATCCAGGTGTTGGTCGAGACAGAATGATAAAATCAACAGATGAATTGTCGGTATCGAATCCCGGTCTCACTCGTTCAATGGATTGACCGGAATATGGGGTAATACCTACTCCAGCCCGCCCTTTGTCAATTCTAGGATCACATCTTTTAATTAATGCTAGATTATCTGTATATTCAACTCCATCAACAATCGTATTAAGCTCAATTCCATCAGTATACTCTACATCGCTACCGTCGGCTATGATTACTAAGTCTGCTTTTAAATTAATTCCAAAATCCGCTTTTGCACCGACTTCGAGGTTAACCAAATTAGGTACTTCGGGGTTATCAAAACCGTTGTATTCATCACTATTATAGAACTCCCAATCCGCATGCGATAAATCAATCGAGTAGTGATCATAAGCATCACCGGCTACGAGTACTATCTGCCCGGGTAGTATGGGATGTTCGCAACCAGTCAGAGGCGTACCGGGAAATTGAAATATTGCCTGGATATTCATTGTCGGACCAACCCGACAAATAATCATTCCATCAAGATAGAGGGTATCTGAACCGGAATTGACCAACTCCACATACTGATCATAAAAATAAAAAGGAATAGGACCCGCAAAACAGGCATAAAATATTTCATTGATCTTAATCCCCGGATTAGTCGAAATCTGAGCATAAACCCAAACTGCCGTATCACTTTGACTGATTTCCTCAATATCCATTAAGGATTCACCCAGGTATAAGGTCAGCGTATCCTGATAATCCGCTATCCAGACCTCCTGAATCCCGCTGGTCTTATAGGGTGTCCAGATAAGATTTTCAAAAGTTACATATCCAGCGGTATCGGTAATCCCCACATAGGATTCCAAGGCATATTCCAGGGAAATCAGGTTAATTGGAAAGGAGGAAAGGTAATTTATTTTATCATAAACCGGATCCTGGAAAACGACTCTTAAATTCAGATCGAGAGTGCCGTCTAACAGCTCCGGTTGGGAGCGAAAACAACTACTCCCAAAAACCGCAAAGATTAGAACCAGTAGGTGAAATTTATTTACCATTGAGCACTAAACTCCAGCCCGTAAAAAATTTCTGGATTCAACTCTAAATAGGTATCTTTAAAATCCTTCCAGACTGCTCGGTCATCCAAAAAATTATTGATATAAATTGATATTTCCGCCACTTGTGAAAGCGCTTTGGTAATTCGAAAATTGGCCAACCAGCGACCACCCATATCGTATAATTCATTATCATACCAATAAACCATTCCCTGATAAAACCGATAATCCCATCCGTCAATATTTTTAATTATAGATTTGGAATGAAAAATGGTCTGGCGATGATCCAGCGGAACATGCTGGGCTTCGAGAGTCATCCAGACACCCAGCCGATTGCTAATGTAATTGAATTGATAGTTAATAATAACCTTCTCACTCCAGGTGCTACTTGGTGGATACCAAATCTCCTCCCACTCTTCCGGCAGGTTGTCATAAATCCGACCTCGGAGACCATATTCATTGAACCGATAAGTCACACTCATACAATACTGAAAATTATAAAGGCGCTTCATATTCATGATCAACTCTATCCCGCTCGTCTTACTCCAACCTCTATTCTCGTTAATCCCATAAGAGTTAGCAGTCAGGGTATCAGGATTGATCGAATATCCCCAGGGATAAAAAATATGAATTGGCATATCTTTTGTCCCCATTTGATAGCCGGTTAATGAGAAACCAAACAATTGCATTAACTTCCAATCCAATGAAATCTCGTACTTAGTCAGACCATAAGCCTGTAAATCTGGATTATCCTGAGATTGCACTTCAAAAATATCTCCGGCAACTCGATTATAAGCCGGCGGGATATAGACATAGCCGAGAGATACCGCTTTCACACTGCGCCCGGCACCAAATCGCAGGCGCACATCATCATTGATAAAATAATGGAGATTGGCTCGCGGAGATAAAAAATCACCATGTTGGGTTGTAATTAATGATCGCCGCTCTTCCCACTCTTTGAAACTGATTCCAATTGGATTAAAGGCATCATAGCGGAGGCCCAGAATTAATTGGCATTTTCTTTTTAACAACTTGCCGGTAAAATTATCTTCAACAAATATACTCCACTGCTGTAATTTGGGTAATAAATCAAAGGAATAAGACTGCATCCCGGAGCTAAATCCATAATATGGCCATTCTTCGTCAATCATTAAGCCTTTGCCGTAATTCATATTCAGTTGCCATTCTAATCCAGTTAGCAGCTCGCTTGTAAATCGCCCGGTCTTCAATATCTTTTTTCGGGATAGTTTGCTTTCAATCGCCCATTCCATTCCGATTTCATCCACCTTACCAATATAACCCGGATAAACACTATCCGGTTTTACCACCTGTTCTGCAACCCATCTTTCCTTATAACTATTCTTACGGTTCAGATCAACACTAAAAAATCCTTGATAAATTTTATCGGAATCAGTTTTTAAAGACAGGTCAAGCGAGAGAGAGGTTTTATAGCCGCGGTCATAATTTCGCATTCGCAGAATATCGGTAGGCTGTTCGTTATCAAAATACTTGGTAAAAGTTGACCGGATCTTGGCATCTCGATTTCGATCCTTCGATTCGATGGCGTAAGCGCTGTTCAAATACAATCGCTGATATTCATCCTCAGCCTTGCGTGGATTACGCTCACAATAGGCATAATCCAGAAAATAATCCAGTACCCCCTGACCAATCCGGTGACCATTGCTCAAACTCGCCGATTTGGTATCCGGATTCATTTTTACCCGGAGCTTGGGGAATAAATTGCCATGCTTCAAATTCACTTTAATAATCCCGTTGGTAAAATTACCATATTCCACCGATGGAATACCCGAAATAACCTCGACCGAATGAATATTATCAGCCGGAATGGTGCGTAAATCAATGCCGCCTCGGCCAGTTTCTTTGGTATAGCGGTTAGCATTTGCATCATTAGTCAATTTATTACCATCAACAATTACTGTACTGCCAAATGATCCCAGTTCGCCATAGACACCACTGACAGTGTTCGTACGAATTCCAACATGTAAAGGATCTGCCAGCCCGGGATTATTCGTTTGCTCGATGCCGGGAACCAAAAACAGGACATCACCTAAGCTGGTAGCTTGCATATGCTCAATTTCACCCGAACTGATCGTGTAAGTAGTTACCGGATTATCGGGAATTAAATTTCTCATCTGGGGATAAACCTCGATGCTGCCCAGCATAAAACAGTACTCTCCCGGCGCCCCTTTATCCTGCTTGAGTAATCTCACCGTCAGTTCATATTTACTATCAGATTCAAGATGTAAATCGAAAAGCGCATTTTTATAATAACTGTCTTTAACGACTTCGAGGTTATAAATCCCCGGTGCTATGTCGTCAATCAGGAAAGATCCATTCGTGTCAGATACTGCCGTTCTGATGATGGTATTAGTACTGGGCATTACTAATATCACTAATGCCGCATCAAGGCTCCTCTTATCCATTTGAGACAGAACCCAGCCCGAGATACTCGCCGCCAATGCGCAATCCAGCGCAAGAGAAATCACCAGGATTGTCAGCGTAAAAATTCTTTTCAATTAAAA
>CAZJIU010000072.1:9390-11090 GCA_964546145.1 uncultured bacterium | reverse complement strand
ACCCGCTTAAATAATCAATCCTTTTCGCAATTCCCGGTAATTTTTTCAATCCAGGTGCAGTCATTGTTTTTCTCGATTGGCAAATATACATAAAATATTGAGCCTTTGCCGACCTCGCTCTCGACCCGGATAGATCCGTGATGTCCTTCGACAATTTTGCGGACGATTGCCAGACCAAGCCCGGTACTCTTTTCTCCCCCGGTGCTGCGGACACTACTTTTACTAAAGGATTTGAATATGGTATCCAATTCATTTTCCGGTACTCCCTGCCCCTCGTCTTGCACCTCGATTAAGACATTATGTTCATTTTTAGAAAGACTAACCCTGATAGTAGTATCGGGATATGAAAACTTAATTGCATTGGTTATCAAATTATTCAATACCTGGTCTATTTTATCGGGATCAAGCATCACTTTCGGAATATTCTCATCGTACTCGAAGTGGAGTTGAATACGCTTTTTTTTCGCCATAGCGCTGTTTAATTCGACATTTTCTCTGCACAGGGATATCAAATCGGTTTCCTGCACATTCAGTCCCAGCTTCCCGGATTCGATTTTTGAAGTATCCAGCAGATCGTTGATCAGGTTATGCATGGTGTTACTGCTTTTCCGGATAGCAGAGACGAATTTGGTTTGTTTTTCATCCAAAAATCCAAACAGACCCTCCAGCAGTAACTGGCTATATCCCATGATGACTCCCAGCGGATTCCGCAGATCATGCGCAGCGATCCCCAGAAATTCATTCTTTTGCTCATTCAATACGATCAACTGATTAACCAACCGCCAGACAAAAAAGTACAGTACAAGACTTAACACAAGAATAATCAAAACGGATAACACGATCATTATCCATTGATTTAACTTCAATTCCGCCGATATTTTATCAAAAGGTATCGCGACACTGATACCGCCCCGAATATCACCAAGCTGATAACCCTGTTTGGAATGACATCCTGTACATCCGGTTTCATATTTTAAAGGTCGCATCAGACGAAATACTTTACGCCCCTGCAAAGTATCCAGTTTGGTCACTTTATCAATTTCCCGTTCAAATGCCTGGAGTGCCTGACGTTCCCATTCATCCGGTTCGTTGGCCGGGTTAGTCAATTTCAAACTGGTAATGTGATAAGTGAATTCATCCGAATCTCTGGCGTATTCGGATATTTCGCGGGTCATCATTGCGGGATTTCGCAAAGTATATACTTTCCCGTCAATAGTCCGAATATCCGGATTCTCTAAAAATGGATTGGAAGTTACGCCTTTATCTTTGAGAACATATACCCCGCTATAGTCCGCATTCCAGCGTCTCGTAAAAAGAATGCTATCGAACATCCCCTCGGCGCTGGAATTCAATTGATTGATCAGAAGATTCTTATGCCGAATGGATAATCCTAAAGATAATGCCAGAAAAATAAGGATAATCAGAATTCCGCCGGCAAGTACTAATTTTTGAAATTTTTTATTGATTTCTTTTATTGCCATAACTACCTCGTTGTTTATAACTTTATCAAATTCTGCTTCCCTTCGGAACTCTAATAAAGAGTGAATAATACTCAGGACTTGTATTATGAGTATCCTATTAGTTCAATAGAAATTTCCATTCCAGAATAGGAAGCATCCATTATTTTAATACAACGTTCTATTCCGGGATAGGAACGTTCCATTGTTTTAATACAACGTTCTATTCCGGGATAGGAAACT
>CAZJIU010000072.1:0-9290 GCA_964546145.1 uncultured bacterium | reverse complement strand
GGATAGGAAACTTCCGTTGTATGAGTCTTTCTCAGATAAAAGTGCCTGCCGAAAGAATCTGAAAATTGGAATTTGTTCTAATCCTTATTCTGTTCTTATTTTCAAAGAGCAATAGAATAACCCGGCAGGCCCGCCAATTAACGCATTAGCCAGACCTGCCGGATATTAACACTACTACCCTTCCGCCGGGGGAGTTCCAAACTATAGCAGTTGAAACGGCTACAGATAAACAGACCTTCCGTTCCCTGGTTGGATTTTCTCAAACGAACCAATGTGGCAGAAGCATTCTCAGTCATTGCTTTTCCTTTCCGGTAAGCAAATGAGTTGTCTTCCTGTCAAATACTGGTAAGTGAAAACCGGGCGGCTTAGACTTACCGCTTCTGCCCCTATTTTCGAAGTGAAATTAAAATGCGAAAATTTACAATGCAACAGTTTTTTGATGCATTGTTCGATATAGTCAGATCTACGGGTATTTATTTATTCCGATACGAGATATCTACACTGTGTATTTTGCATTTGCTAAATCGCCCGTGTCTCGACCAACAATAAACAGAAATTTTGAAAATAAACTATTATCTAATTCGGAAAAGTATCTCTGAGTAAATATCTTAGACCATACATTGTCAGCAACACGATTCATCGGATTTACGGATTACCATGATTAAAGAAGATAACTTACTGATTCTAACGATTCTAATCCTGTCCATCCTTTAATCCCATTAATCCTGGTTAAGACATTTTTCCTTCTTTATTTTCTATCTACCTATCCAACTCCGAGGTAGACATAAAAATTTATGATATCCGGAGCAGGACAGTCTTTCTTATTACCCAGCTATTCTATTTTTTTATATTTATTTAAAATTAAAATGTCTCAATAACCGGTAAATCCTGACTGAATTTGGCATTCAACCAGCGCAACATGACCAGGTTTCGGATTGCACTGGCGACATCTTCCTCTTTTAAAGGTGGACGTCGCTTTTTCTTCCACTCCAATACTCGATTATAAATTTCTTTCTCGCTTATTTCAATACGGCCAGTATCCTCTTTTAGTTTACGAGAAGAGAATAGAATTGTGGATACGATCTCTGCCTGATGTGTATCCATCCGCATAAATAGATCAGCCGTTCTGTCAATTACCTTTTTATGTTGATTAAGGAGGTCCTTGTGCTTTTCCCTCATTCTTGGATAGGCTTCACCGGGTAGATACTGGAATCCCTGACCATCATTTTTTTCAATCAACAAATTATTATTGGACATGATCGAGATGGCATGTTTAAAGTCGGTTGAAAAAGGACCGTAACTGCCTTCTGAATATTGGAAACCGGTATTGACGCTTTGGGCAGTGACAATATAACCGATTTTCTGAAAAAATACTCTCCCGATTGGACGGTGATAGGGATTCTTTCCGATCTGATATAGAATTTCTATCAGAACCAGCCACTCAGGTTGAAATGTTTGTTCTGATTTGCGAAAACCATTTCCGGTTTGTTCTGATTTGAAAGCCAATAAGAACTCTTTTGTTAGTTGTTCTTTTGGAATATGATGACTGGCATACAATTCTACAGGAATATCAATATCCTGAAATTTACGATAAAGCAATGGACCGACATCACGCCAATCCAGCTGACCACTCCCACAACCCAAAGGAGGTACTGCCAATGAATTAACACCCCATTCTTTGTACTTATTCAGAATTAGATCAACTCCTTTTTCAATATCCTTTAGTTTGGAAACCGAGCGCCAGTGGTCTTTAGTCGGGAAATTGATAATCCAGGGTTTTATGGTTGATTTATAGATATATGGCTCTCCCGGTCGTAATAAACCGTCATCACAACGACTTTTATAATCGGCAAACATATCAGGAAAACGTTTTTTAAAATCTGCTGCAATTCCTTTGCCCATGATGCCGACACAGTTAACTGTGTTAACCAGCGTTTGAGCATTTGACTCGAGGATATTTCCTATTTTGATTTGAGTAATCATTGACCTAAAAAAACATACCGCTATCAATTGTAATTTGCAACGGAATTCTCATAGATTCAAGCCTGGTTTTAACGGAATCATCGTATACAATAATTCCGGATAAATATGCGGGTGGAACATAGTTTGGTATTAGTGCTTCAGCACATTTAATAGATTTATGTTCCATCAATAAAATTGAATCCATATGTTTTGTCCAATATCTGCCGTAAATCATCTGAAAATTCAATTTATTCAGCGCAATTTCAACCGGATAAAAAGCCGCATAATCGCTAGATGCGTTTCGATCGCAAATAATCACATCCTTCACTAGTAAAATCGTTTTTAAGATTTCTAAAATTGCTATCTCGTGATTACGTTTTCTTATTTTGCTAAGCATCGGATTATGTGAATCAAAATATAGATTTACATAATGGTGTAGCTTCATTCCACCGGGAATCTGTTTATTTTCCCGTCGTTGTTGAATGAGTAAATCCGCTATAGACCGATGAGCGATTGATTCTGCTCGTTTATGAGACAGGATCCCATGCTTGAGAATCGAGGGTATTGTTTCAATATGAGTGATATAATGTAAGTCCTTTATGTAACTAAGATCTATCATGTCATAAAATCCAGCTTATCAGCTAAAATATCAATAAGAATATTTGGTGTTGATATAATCCGGTTAGGTGGTGAAAGAATCAAAGTCAATCACTTTATACTATTGCTGAATAGGATAGTGCAAAATGAGTCTAAGAAAATTTTATGAAATCCAGAGCATTAAACTTTGTACGACAATCCAGCCGCTATCTTTTACCAGCAGGATCAAATTCCCCGAACCGGCTAACGGGGCGTAATAGAATGAGATATAGACCAGCGCCTGGTCTTTTTGGGAATTAAAGCCGACCCGCGAAATGTGCAGCAGGGCATCGGCAGCGGGATAAATATCGTCCCAATTGCGAGCATTATCATAGGCGATGAGGAAGCACCAATCTTCAGTATCGGGAATATTTTTTAGTTGTATTCGCTCCTGGTTTATCCGCATAAAATCGTTCAGGATTTCATCTTCCAACGACGGCATGCTTTCTTTAAGATAATCAATCGAATGCAGTATATTACCATCAATCGTCGAATCTGCGAGAACGTATTTTTCTGTATTTTCTTCAGATGTTTTATGTTTGATTAAAAGCGTATAATAGACATCGTACTCGTCGCCCGAACCGAATTCCTGCTGATTATCGGATTTAGTTGGGGATTGGTGATCGGAACACCGGGAGAATAAGAGTGTCAGGTACAATAATAAAATAATGGATTGCTTCATATCACTTCTATTTAATGCTCAGCCATGCTTAACAACTAATCACTATGCTAATTATTCAAAATAATTTCCATGAACGAGCCGTACTTCATATACGGTTTCGCCGGATTCTACCTCATTATCGATAAAGTACCTTGGATAGTTCGTTTCTTTAAGAACATTCTTCAGCCAGGTATAATCCGATCCTGTAATAATTATTCCATCTTCCGGTATCTTCGATAACTTTGTTCCTATTATCCATTGAATACCATGATTTCGAACATGGATCGAAATATAAAAAGTATCTAACTCTGAAAATGATAAGCCATAGCCACCACTTCCATTTAGATGATATATGTAATCACCTTCGAAAAATGTAACATTAATATTTTGTTGATCAAAGCTCTTGAGATAATTATAAATTTCCTCATCAACACCAACACTCTTACATAGATTATCTGACAGACTGATTTTTTCGCTAAATGGCCATTCCTCCAACATTGACTTTGAATAAATCGTAACTTTTCCGGAATTGACATCACTTGTTAGAGTCGAAACATATTCTTCAAAATAATTCCAGATATTGGATAATTTAACCTTCCAATCAAAGTTAGAATCAGAATAATAACATGCAGATGCAAAGACTTTTTTTGATATTGTGGCTGATCGATAAGTAACGGTTATATATATGTCATCCATTATTTTTTGTGATACATACTGTGAATCCAAACTAAAATAATCATTGTCGTTTAGAAGATTAAATATTTCGTATAACCTTTCCTGGCTAATAGTATTTTTGATCCTATAGTAATAACCTATATAAGTCACATCATGATTGTTAAAAATTTCAAGACTATTGTTCATACCGGCAATGCCACCGGAAACATTATACTCGAGGTAAAAATCTTCGTAATTATCTGGTTTTATGATTGAGTTGTCATCGCATTTAATCAAAGCTGAAATAAATATAAATGAGAATAGCAGAATGAAAATTATGTATTGTTTGTTCTTCATTTTATTATAAATGTAGCATTACTTGCAGCGCATTAGGTACAAGAAGTGGAAATGTTATTTTTTTGAATTTTTATAGTGCTTTTTAAACCGTTAAAATCTGAATTCATCGAATATCTTTCCTCATTATCTGAATGCGGTTGTTAGACCAAGTTTTATTCCGTAAAATCAAATTCAAGGTAATCGGGCTGGATACTACCAAGCCAGATCCGAATGTTATTTATGGTTCTTTGAGATTCTTCAATTCGAATCGGGGTTCCAAAATGGAGGTAACATTTATATTTTAAGCGTGGTATTTCAGGATAACCTTTTAATACGACAGTTCTCGTCATTGATTCATTACTATTTAATTGACTATACCAGGCTGTTGACCAATCAGCGTTATCCGTCATTTTATAGCGAGCCCATATTCCATTATATGTCGAATCGTTCCAAAATACAATACCATTCGAGTAATAGTGAAATATGTGAGTTCCAACCAGGTCCGGATCAAAAATATATAGATCATCCGCATCGTTGTTTTTTAAGGTGTAGGTATATTGAATAGTGGAAGTATCACTGTTTTCCAAAATACTGATATTCGTTAGTTCAACCGATATCCCTCCATGATATAAATCATCATTAATAAGGGCATCTTTTATGCGGATATCACTTCTTGGATCGCTTTCCCTGATTCCGCATTCAATCGGGATAATATCTTCAGGGTAATAAAAAACGTCACAATCACTGATACCTGGACCGGCAATTGTCATAGAACTAATCGAACTTATCAGAGATCCCAGATATATCCTTTCATCTCCGGCAATTACTATGAACGGCTTTGTAATAAAATTATAGAAGATTGCTCCGCCATCTAAATAATCCTTAAAGAATTCAGCCTTACTTTTATTTAGATAAATATAGTGGGTCGAGAAATCGTACCGAGTAATATCATCTGAAGATAGCCACACATTGCTCTGTAATTCTAAATCATTTATATCCGATTCATAAACATCCTGATATGTTAAATCGGAATTTTTCAGAAAATAGATGGAGAAATTACCCGAAGAATTATTGTTTTCACCCTGACAGGAAAAAAGAAAAATTGAGGCTATTAGTAATATTGCATTAAAATGTCCCCTCATCATCCAATCTCCTTATAAGGTCAAACATCTATTTTAGTAGTAATAATTTGCTGATCAGCTGTCGCGATCCATAATACATTCTAGTAATTACCATTTATATTCAAAGCCGAGGTCCCAGCCGCTGGTTTCCAGGATGTTGCCATTCGAGCGTACAAACAAGTTGATACCGGAAGAATGCTTGTAGGCAATCCCGAGATTGACATTAGCACTACGGGTCAAATCTTTGGCTGGATTGGAGCTATATTCCTCATAGCGATCGGTTTGGGGATCATTAACAACAATGACGCCGTTTTCCCATCTTTTTGAGACTATTTCTGGGTAGAGTAACTGTCCGCGGGCTTCATCATCAGTTAAATAGTAGCCTAGTTCGGCTCCAATGATGAGGTAAAATCCTTTGACGACCCGGGCTTTGATTCCGATGGGAATAATTGCCGAATATTGTTCCAATTCGTAGGTATATTCGTAATATCTTAAATGCGAACTCAGGTTTTGCCGAGTATGTTGATCATATACTTGATAATCATAATCGGAAGCCGCATAGTAATCGGAATTTTCCCGGTACTGTTTTTCAGTGGAATATCTATTGATTTGAATTCCCGAAAACAGGGTCCAGTCTTTTTCGGTGTGATAAATCAGGGAGGCGAACCAGCGCCAGTTGGAGCTTTTTTCGGTACCATCGCCGGAGAAATGCTGGCGATTGGCAGCGTGTGAAATTAAGCGCTGGAAATGGTAATCGCCGTTGTCATAGGTGTCATAGGTCCGATCGCCAAAAGAAGTATCCTCGCTGGAAGTGGAAAAGTTGATGTCGAGATTGCGGCTGGACTGTCGGAAAAAGGTACGAAAAGTCAATTTGTTAGATAATTGCCTTTCGAAAGATATTGTCCAGGCAGGGCGTTTAGCATTAGTTTCGTAGGATTGATCGCTGAGCAGGTCGTAATTGGATAAACTGTAATAACGGGTATCGGTATCTTTCTCCGACCAGGAATCGGAAGAATCAATCGAGGTTGTTGCTTCGTCACTTTTGCCATTCATCATTTCACCGTAAATTCCAAAGGTTGTTTTCTGGTTGGGATTAAATAGCAAACCAAATCCGATAAGATTATGTTGACCGTTGATCTTCAGGCTTTCGTCATTGAGATCGGCAAAGCTGTAATGTGGATAATAACCCCATTTTGAGTCGTATAAGTCGCCATCGCGGTGATAGAGGTAATTGCCGATTTTTACTCCCAGATCAAGGAGATTGGAGATTTTGTAAGCAACACTTATCTCGGCTTGAGTGCCATACAGCATTTGCTGATTGTTATCAACCTCCAGGCGCTGCGGCTCAAGATCTTTCATAAGATCAGCATCTCTAGCGTAGGAGTTTTCCATTACATCCCAGTAATTCCAGTAGTAAGTTTGTCGAAAAGGTCCGTAATCAAATAGCGAACGATTGATGATGCTGATGCTGAGTTGATTATTCAAGGGAAGGATTAAGGCAAAATTATATAACGGTTCGGTCTGAATCCCGCTGACGTAAGTTTGACCATACCAGCTGGGATAGACCAGATAAATGTCAGACCTGAAGCTGGAGACAGCCGATTCTGCTGTTCTGGTGCCTGATAGATTCATATCAAAATAAATCAAACGGTGATTCACCCGGGAGAGGTAAGCCGGATTCCAGCCGAGATCACCGTAAGCGTCGGTAAGCATACCGGATACATCGGAGGAAAAGATCTGCAGCTGCACGGTTTTAAACTGCCAGGGCTCCATAAAATAGGGAACGGCAGGTTGACGGGTTGCTGGCGAAGGCACATCGGAAAAGGTTAATTGTGAGAACAAGGCCAGCAGACAAATCAGAGTTAAAGATAGCTTTTTCATATATTACTCCTGTTTAATCAATGTTTAGTCATCATATTCGGGCGTGACGATTTTGCCGATAAATAAAATCGTCCCCGTGTTTTGCTCATGCAATACCACAATGAACGGCCGATTAACTCGCATCTCAATCTCATCACCGCCGATACAAGAAAGATCTATTACAACCACAGTTACAGCAGCAGCTTCGGTTCCTTCTTCATTGACATCAATGAATGTTTTATGTTTTACTTCACTGATGTACAAGCCGCCGTTTGGATTGATGTTAGAGAAATCGGCAAGACCAGGAGAGAAGGCAACTCCCATTCCTAATAGATTGAGAACCTCTACCAGTGAGGTTTCATATTCCAGTTTGAATTTAGGTAGAAACAGGTTGATCTCGGTTTTTTCAAATTGGTTCAACCAGGAATTCCAGGTTGCATTGTCCATTGATTTGATAACCGAATCAATATCTACCGAATAATTAGGCAGAATCACCATCATCCGGAAATTGCCGTCGCCGTAGGGCAGATCAACTGCCTGAAAGAGATCGTTGGAAAAGTAATCATGCTCGTTTTTATGGCTCATCATCTGGCATTCGATCTGATTATTGGTGGATATGTAAAATGTTTCCGAGTGGGTATCTTTAGTGTTGAATTCATAGGTCCAGGTGCCTTTAAAGTAGATTGCGTTAATCAGAAACATGACGGTCAACGGATCAATTGGTGCTTTGACAATTTCCTCGATTTTCTCGTTGGTTTTGTCGCTAACCCAGTCATTGATAATATCCGCCGCATCGGAGCGGTTGAAATCAAGACTGCGGACGACTGCTTCGAAATAGGTTTTATTGGTGTTCAGGAAAGCATCCAATACCGAAAATCCTTCACGGTACCAGATGGAATTGGCGATTTGAAATAGAACCTGGTCATCGGCTTGCTGCAGAAGATCAAGTAAATTTTTATAAGATTGGTTAATCTCCTCGGCATTTAAATCGCCGTATTCGAGTACCTCGGTCATGGCTTCACGGGTTGTCCCGGCGCTGCCGTTCCAGGTCATTCCCAGCGCCATCGAGACACTCAGCGGTGAAATGAAGATATTACCGTCGTCAGATTCGGCAACTATCTTTTGGAATAATTTTAGCCCGAAGTGATTATCCGCTTCGGTTAGCTGCTTTTCGGCAACTGTCAGATCCCGGAGTACCTTTGGGGAATCCGGATTGGTTGAAGAGTTGTCACAGTTGGTTACGAAAATTGAGCTAATTAATAAGCAATCAATCGACAATTGGCTGAAATAATGTTTTCGTTTCATGGTTTTGCTCCGGTTTTTATGATTTTACTTGTTGGCAGTAAAAGATTCAATCCCAGTTTGATCTGGGTATCGGCAATTCCCCGATAATTTCCCTGATACCAGACCCCGGTGTCAATTGATAACCAATCAATAAAGAAGAACCGTACCCCGCCGATTGCCAGGATATCATTTTTTACATCAATCGTTTGTTTTTCTTCATTAAACGACCAGTTAGCGATCGTCTCAACTTCAAACATTATCTGGGTTTGCGGATTTTGGTCCAGAGTGAAACCCCAAAAACCGCCGGTCAGGTATTTTTGTTTCTCTACGGGATCGTAGTAATTGGATTCCAAAACATAATAGTCAATTGCGGTATCTCTAATCCGGATATCGGTCGAACTCACTCCAGCATGGAATTGAATTTTTTCAAATGGCAGAGTTATAATGCCGTAGAGAATCGTAAAGCGAGTATTATAACGAACATTGGAAATATCCTTAGCTACCCATTCATCGTTAGCCCGAATAACCGACAAGTCACTGTTTACATCTTTCCAATTAGCCGAGCTGCGAAATGCCAGGGCCAGCTGCGGACAGTGTTTCCAATTGAAGTAATTATCCGGACTTAATTTAATTTTGAAAGATGAGGTGGTGACGGTAGGATTTCCGCGGGCGATATTGTTAACCAGTCCCACGGTGCTGAATTCGACCTCCGCCACATTTCCTAAACCAATTCCGATGTTGCCAAAAAGCGAACGGCCGGAAGACATGCCAATCGC
>CAZJIU010000071.1:0-11131 GCA_964546145.1 uncultured bacterium | reverse complement strand
ATTCCACATGTAAGCTGCATTCGTCCTAAAGGCGCTTTCTACACCATGGTGGATATCTCATATTACCTGCAAAATAATGACAAAGGAATTACCAATACTTCAGATCTTTGTCTCTATCTGCTTGAAAAGTCTCATATCTCGTTGGTCACCGGCTCCGCTTTTGGTATGGAAAATTTCGTCCGCTTCTCTTATGCCAACAGTATGGAAAATATCAAGGAAGGATTAATCCGCTTCCGCGCCGGTTTGGCAGATTTGCTTCCAAAATCCGGCAAATAGAAAAATCCAATGTCACCTAATTATCCTCTTGAAGTTTATTTCTACGAAGCCTTCGAAGAAGAATGGCAGCAGATCGCCGCTTATTTGCCGCCAAACATCAAAGCCGGACACAGCTGGAAAACGATCCAGGAGACGACCGCTAATAACCCCCCCGCTCCACTCATCTCAACCCGCACTCAGACGGTCATTCCGGAATCCTGGTTGACTCAGGTTAAGGGTTTACTAACCCGAAGCACCGGCTTCGATTATTTTCAGCAGCTGCGAAAAAAGGCGCCCGCTACTGTCCAGTTTGGTTATCTGCCGCTTTACTGTAATCGGTCGGTCGCCGAACAAGCCCTGCTGCTGTGGATGGCACTAATGCGCAAATTGCCTAAACAAACTCTTCAATTTCAGACTTTCAACCGGGACGGCTTAACCGGTCGGGAAAGTATAGGAAAAATTCTGTTAGTTGTCGGCGTTGGCAATATCGGTTACGAAGTAGTTAAGATCGGTCGGGGATTAGTGATGACGGTCCTCGGTGTTGATATTGTCAAGAAACACGATGACGTGAATTACGTTGATTTTGACGCAACTTTATCTCAAGCGGACATTATCGTCTCCGCCATGAATTTGACCCCGGAAAACACCGACTATTTTAACTATCAACGCCTGAAAACTGCTAAACAGGGAGCGATCTTTGTCAATATCGCTCGCGGTGAGCAGTCATTGCCTTCCGTCCTCAAACGGCTGCTCGACGAAGAAATTCTCAGCGGCGTTGCCTTGGATGTTTATCCATTTGAAAATAAATTGGGCAGCGCCTTGCGCGGCAACCTGGAGATTGAAGATTCTGAATTAAAAGTAATCAAGTTACTCACACAATATCCAAACGTCATCCTTACCCCGCATAATGCCTTCAACACCGAGGAGTCGGTGCAGCGCAAATCCGAACAATCGGTTCAGCAAACCGTTCATTTTTTAGAAACCGGCAAATTTATCTGGAATGTACCGGACTAAAAAAACACGGTCATAAAAAATAAAACAGTAGAGATTTACCACTTCTCATCATATTTCGTCCAGAGCTCATCACCCAGTTGCCAGGCTCGGTCTACGACCTTGTTGCCCCACTGAATTGAATAATCGGTCAGATACTGCCGAGCCTTTTGGGGATTTTTCTGCACTAAATTCTGAGCCTCATTTTCCACCAACGGCTGATTTTTAATTAATTCTGCCTGGAGTGGTCTCCAGACAGCCCAGACATCCCGATGCATATCACCCCAGCGGTGAGCGGCTATAGTACCCACCCGGTTGAACGCCCACCAGCCGGATTCGCGGGTAAATCCCTTGGTCCGTCCGGGAGTTTTATAGGGTTTGGCAACATCGGTAATACCGCAATATAAAGGAACATAAATTGATGATGCCACATTATCAAAAGCCAGCCAGACCACACCGCCAACCTCATCCGGTAAAAAATCGCGTGATTGAGTAATGGTTGCGTACATCGTATACCAGCGAGCGATCTGCCGCTCTCCCAAAGCTCCCCAACCACCGTTGATCTTAAAAAGCGTCAGCATATCATAAGGCATCCAGGGATTAGCCAGGGGTGAGATTTCATATTTGCCGGTTGCGGGATTTTCCCATTTGATATTCTTCACTAAGTCAAATTCGGTATCCTGATACCAATCCTGAAAAATCGCAACCATTTTGGCAAGCGTGATTAACGTGTCCGGTTTGACCGAAAAGGGGAAATTCTCCGCGTCAGGATGGAGTTTGAGTGACGGGGCAACCAGATCGAAAACCCGCCATTCCCGGCGGCGAGCGGCAAAGGAGAGCCGACTCTCGGGGGCATAGGCATAAGCCCACTCGAAAGGCCCGTCTTGAGGTTTCCACCAACCGCTATCCTGGGCAATTTGAAAGACATTTTCCGAGGCCATAAAGAAATCAGGATTTTTAAGATCAATCTGCCGAATTCGGCTGCCATTGGCATTGACGGAAATGTGCTCATCGGGAACTCGCTGAGCGACCCAGATGGCTCCCTTATTCCCTTTACCGGGTCCGACTACTTCGAAATGCCAGACCTCTTTCGTATCGGCGATCGTCAGGCATTCACCTTCATCACTCCAGCCGTACTGCCGTAATAATTCGCCAGCCAACTTAATCGCATCCCGGGCGGTAGTGCAGCGCTCCAGCATCAGCCGCACCAGCTGCGGACAGTCAATTAGGTTCAGCTCCGGCTCGTGCAGCGATTCCCGTCCGCCGAAAGTAGATTCGCCAATCGCCAGTTGTTTTTCATTCATACAGGGATAAGCAGTATTGATAAAACCGTAAGTAGATTCCACCTGGGGAATTTCCGCGACCGCCGAATCCCGATAAGCCGGCATCGCTAACGAATCATAAGGCACCCGTTTAACCAGAGTCAGCATCGAACCTTTTTTATAGGTCTTCGCCGGTTGGATATCAAGCCAGCTGCGCGTGCGATGACTGTCACAAGTATGGGAGGTCATTACCGAGCCATCGGCTGAGGCTTTCCGTCCAACCGTAATCGAGGTGCAGCCGTCGGGAAAACCGTTAATCCAGTCCGGTTTTTCAGGCGTTTGAGCAAATATACTAATTCCGCCTAAACTCAGGATCAAAATCACTTTCAAGATGTCAAGCATCGCGTCTCCTTTTATAACTATGTTCCGTTCTTTCATTCCGGCAAAGAATTTGACCAATGCAAGGCAAAAGTGCAACGGGAAAATACACAAGGAAATCGCTCTCAAAATCTGAATTAACCATAAGAAAATAGCTATATGGTAGTTGCCGGAATTAGTTATTGTATCGAAACAGCGGAATTATTAAATTGCGCCGCTTATTGAACGGCGGTGTAGCTCAGTCGGTTAGAGCAGCGGAATCATAATCCGCGTGTCCGGGGTTCGAGTCCCTGCACCGCTACTAAATTTATTTCTCACAAGAAAAGGTTTTTATCCCAAAAGCCTAAGCGGATTTCCGCGTGTCCGGGGTTCCCTGCCAGCCCTCACTTCTATCGGGAGCAGGCTGGGAGTCCCTGCACCGCTACAATCGCAAGTTCCTGAATATCAAAAATGTTCAGGGATTTTTTGTTTTCACTAAAAATGGTAAAAATATGCGTTTTCAATGCAGAAAATACGTCGAGAAAAGGATAGAGTTGGTATAAGAAGGTTAGCGGGTATTAAGCAAATATTAAAAAAGGATTTTAAAATAGTGTTGATATTATTTAGCTGTTATCAAGCATATGGCTTCATGTTCAGGGATAACGATGAACTCATTAATAAATTTTTTAATAATCGTTCGTGTCTTAGTAATGATATATATTAAAATTAAAATAGGTAAAACAAATATACCAATATATGGAAACCAACCACCATTATTTAAAATAAGAAGTAGACTGATTTTTTTAATCATATCATGATAAATTGATTTTATTTCAGGAATCTCAATATTATTAATTACAGATAATCGTTTTTCAATTTGACGTCTTAAGCGCGGATTTCGACGATAAATTGAATTAAATTTTAACAAAACTGATAAATCAGCTATGGTCATATAAGAAATCCAGTTATTTACCGCCTCTTGAGTATATAGAAATGCCTGGTCATCAAATGATTGTCTGCATTCTATTTTCATTTTTCTTATCTTATCGCGATATTCCAATAATATAAATCGATAGTGGTCGTGAATTGCTGGTAATATTATGTATTCATAAGAATAATGCCATATAGATAAAATCACTACAACGAATATTAATATCTCCATTTATACCTCCAAGCTAGATTTAATTAATTTTGGTCCAATAAGTTTCTTTTGAAGATCATTTCTTTCGTCGCTAATACGTTTTATTTCTTTTTTATATTTTAATCGTACTTTATTTAAAGCAATTGGGTAAGATATAAAAAGTATAGCTGCTATAATGTATCCCACAGCGTATGCGTGTTTTACGCTTTTTAACATTGAGAAAATAAGTATTGTGACATCTTTAGATTGCATTTTTAAAATCATCACTAAGATAATAAAAAAAATTAAAACAATTGGGGCTTGACCTCTTCGTAGTCCTTCAACAATTACATTGGACATCATTTGCCAAAAATTAATTCTTTTAATTTCTGATCCACTTTTTTTCATTATCTTATCATTAATCTTACCAAAATATAATTGACATGCAATAAGATTTTAAATATTTTTTTAATTTGGCGTTGATCTCTTATGTGGCCTAACCGGTACAGTTTTTTTTGTTTCCCCTGACTTGGAACGTTTATGCGGTTTTACAGTCACAATCTTTTTGCCTTTTCCTGTTTTAGCCATCATAACCTCCTTTTATTGATTTATTTTTGGACTTCCTTTCAAATACTCCATCGCCTTCTCCCGGTTGCGGGAAAGTTTAATTTTGTAACCGTTATTTATGAAAACAGTTTCCATGAAATCGCGTGAATGATCGTCGGGAGAAACCCATAGAGCGATGCGCATTTGAAGACAGAAATCGGATAATTTTCCCATATATTCATAGGCGAATCGGTAAATATTGGAAATAGTGTCTATATTTTTCGATTCGGTACAATCTATTAAGAGTTTTTTAATACCTGCTTTTAAGGCATAATCATGGACTTCTTTGGCATAATCAAATGATCTTTGAACATCTGCTGTACCAAATATTCTGATAACAATTATAGTATCGTTTTCCGTAAGAGACATTGAGTATGGCATTCTTTAAACTTCCTTTCCGAGCTGCCGGTACTCAGTATTCTCGGAGACCTTTATTTTTACTGTTTACGCACTCCTTCATAAATCCTTCCTTGTGCTAAACAGTTTTTTTACATCTTAATCAACCAATTAATGGTTTTTAATTGCTGATCTTAAAAATGAAAAATAATCCTATTTTATCCCGGTTGATATAATACCTAAGAATGAAACATATGATCCATAACACCAACGACAAGCATAGCGTTTAATGAACGGCAACCAGCGTAAGATTCCTTCTCGGTGCAATTTCTTGCGGGTAACATTTTTACAATATGGACATTTATTACCAAACACAATTACCCTCATAATTTTCCCCTCAAGGATAAAAGCATTTATCGGTTAAATAAATTCATCTTCCATTCAGATTAAAATTGGCTCTTAAAATTCATTTGCCATTATTATCGTTCGCTCGTAATATAGATTGAAATTTTTGAAAACAAAATATTTTTAGGTAGCGGAAAGTTTAATCATCAAAAATCAATGACAAATCAAAATGATTCAGCTTGTTAAAATTTTGAATTATATTTATCAAAATGATAAAGGAGTAAACTGATGAGAGAAGTGCGATTTAATCCTGGTGACGTTATCATTCAGGAAGATTCATTTGGCGATTCTGCTTATATCCTCAAACAGGGTATGGTGGAAGTTCGTAAAAAAACTACCAGTGGTGAGATAGTCTTAGCGACAATTGAAGCCGAGGACATTTTCGGTGAACTTGGATTGGTCGAAGATAAACCGCGATCGGCTACGATTGTGGCAAAGACCGCGATTGTCGCCGACGAAATCGCCAGAGCCGATTTTATCGGTCTGCTCGAAGATAAACAATCCTTTATTATTCCGATTCTACGGGCTTTCTTCGAAAGGCTAAGACAGACAAACAACCTGGTCGTGCAGCTAGAAGACAAAATCGCCAATTCTGATTTTGCGGTACAACCGGGTGCGATGCCAACGGTCAAGTTCAAAGGAACCACCCGCGAGGCCCAAAAATTGATCAATGATAAAGAAGTCAATATTAAAAAATTTCCTTTTAAAATCGGGCGTAAAAGCTCCCACACTTTCGATGAAATTTTTGTTGACAACGATCTTTACATTGAGGATGAAATTCCCTACAATGTTTCGAAAAATCACCTGTCTATCAATTTCCAGGGTAATCAATATTATATTCTCGATCGCGGTAGCAGTATCGGCACGATCGTGAATGATATCAATATCGGCGGGAAAATAAACAATTACAAAGTTGTTCTAAAAAAAGGTGAAAATTCTCTGATTATTGGAAGTGAAACCTCTCCGTATCAGTTTATCATCACCGTATAAGCAATATATGATTCCCCGAAAAAACCTGCTGCGAGCATTAAAAAAATCAGTCTCCCAGCCAAGATACGCATTCAACAATCTTTCCCGGCGTTTAAAAGCCGCTTTATTTTATCGTTTGTACGATGGTAAAAGTGCCTGGCCTGAAACTATCTCATTCTTCTTGACTTACGTATGTAACTTGCGTTGCGCAATGTGCGGTCAGTGGGGAGAAACTGGCGCATTCAATGAATTTAGCAATGAAATACTCCGTCAACGTTTGTCAGTTGAGGATTTTGGCAAAATAATCGAGGACATCAAAGGCTTTAAGCCCAATATTACTCTTTTCGGAGGCGAACCGATGTTACATCCGCAGTGGCTGGAAATTGTTCGCCTGGTAAAACAAGCCGGATTAAGATGTAATATCGTAACTAACGGAACGCTGATTAAAAAGAATGCGGCGGAGATTATTACTGCTGGATTGGATGAAATTATTTTTTCGCTGGACGGTCCCGAAGAAATCCACGACCAGATTCGGCGGATACCGGGTACGTTCAGGCTCTCGATCGAAGGATTTCAGCGACTGAACGAACTGAAAAAACAAAACAGGTTGAAGAAACCGATTATCAATATCAACTGCACCCTATGGGAAGACAATTATCGTTATATTGATGATACTATCAAGGTGGCGGAACTGATCGAAGCGGAAGGGCTCACTTTTCACCACCTGCTTTTCTTATCAAAACCGACCGTGCAGGATTTTCTTCTCTTTTTTGCAGATCGCTTCAAACAGAAGCCGAGCGACTGGATCGGCTTTGCCCGGACAGATACACCGAAGATAGACGTAGATTTCTTATTGGAAAAAATCAAGATGGTAAATTCAGGTCATTACCGAACAAATGTCAGCTTCTATCCAAATCTCAGTAAAGCAGAAATCCGGCAATGGTACTCACAGTTTGAATTTGAATCTACATCTTATAAAAATCGCTGCCTGAGTCTATGGCTTACGGCCTATATTTTTCCCGATGGAAGTGTGCGCCCTTATCATTCTATGAATTATACCCTGGGAAACATCCGCGAAGATAAATTTACCAAGATATGGAATAGTACCGGTTATCAAAATTATCGCAAATATATTAAAGAACATAAACACTTCACCGTTTGTGCGAAAGGTTGTACCGAACTCTTCCGCTATTAAAAATCTAATAATAATTGACTTAGAATTATGTATTAATTAAATTGCGTCAAGGAAGAAAAGGATTATGAAAACAAAAATTCTAATCGTTGATGATGAACCAGAGATCGTCGAGATTTTAGCAGATTTGTTGGTCCAAAAAGGTTATGATATAGCCAAAGCCTATTCCCAAGCCGAAGCACGCACCCAAATTAAAGAATTTGATCCCTCCTTAATTCTCCTGGATATTAAACTCCCCGACGGGGATGGAGTTACCTTCCTCAAGGAAATTAAAGGCAATGCACCCGAACTTGATGTTATCATGATTACTGGAATGGCAGACAAGGATATTGCACTGCGGGCACTTAATAACGGTGCCGCCGACTATATCACCAAACCGATTGACCTTAATTATTTGGTTAACAGTGTTCTTGCCAAAGTTATCACCGGCTATTCCGGCAATTCTTAAGATTTCGTTGAGGTGATAATCTTAGCAAATAACCTAACAACTCAAGATATTAAGAGACATCTAGACAAATAGCTCTAAAACTTCATGTGGTTGCCATGCAAAAATTTATTTTATCGCTGACTGCAATCCTAATTTTCCAGATATTTCTCCAAGCCCAACAAGAGCTACCGGTTCAGGATTCTGAAGATGCGATGATCGTCTTACAACCCTCTGACAAAATTACCGTCAGCTATATTGATGTTGGTCCTCAGGGAAATCCGGTCGAAAAAAGCAATATATTTACCATCCGGCCCGACGGAACCATCTTTCATGAACTCTTGGGTACTGTTTCGCTTGCCAATCTTACCATTTTGGAAGCTGAGGAACTACTGACCCAAAAATTCTCTAAATATTTTACTCGACCAAAAGTCGCCGTCAATGTGATTGAAAAAACAGCACTAAAAGTTATCTTGTGGGGTGAAGTAAATAAAAATGGCGTTTTCCCGGTTAAACCAAATACTACCCTCGCCGAATTTATTATTGACAAGGGAGGCACCACCGCTGAAGCAGATTTGAAACGGATCACGGTTTCGCGTACTGACGGCACTAATATCGTATTCGACATGGAACGTTATTTATTTTCCAATGACCCAACTAATAATGTTATTCTGAAAGATCGAGACAAAATCATCGTCCCCCGTTATAAAATCCAGGAAAGATATGGCAAGCTCTCGAAGAACTACGTTCTCCAATACGGCAACGTTCTGGAAATATTGATTAATGAGCTGGCTTTAGTGGAAACCAACCCAGCCCAATCTGAAACCTATGTCATTGATAGTGAAGGCAATATTTTTCACCGTCTTTTCGGCCTGGTCCATCTGGGTGGAATTACCGTTGACAAAGCTCAATCAGTACTAGCTGAAATGGCAAAACGCTATTACCGCGATCCAATTGTTTCGATTGACGTAATTGAATTAAGCTCCCGGAATGTATTTGTCTTTGGCGAGGTTTTACGACCAGGCATCTATCCCATTGAGGGTAATATTCAATTAGCCGAGTTTTTAGCGAACATTGGAGGCTTATCCCAGACTGCTGATCTGCGCGAAATTGTCGTCACCCGCAAGCAGGGCAAACCGGTAGTTTTTAATATGGAAGATTTTCTCTTCAAAAGGATTGATAGTAAAAATGTATACCTTGAAGACGGCGATCGGATCATTGTGCAAAAACGGGTGCGGGGCTTTTTCGTCAAATTATCTGAAAAGGTCCAACCGTTTACGATATTTATCAGCCTTATTAGCACAACTTTAACAATTTATCTCTTATTAACCAGAATGTAGCAGGAAAAAGCCTAAATGGCCCAATATGAGCTGAACCTCCGCGATTACTGGCGGATTATCAGAAAGAAAAAAGTGATCGTCGTCGTGACGGTTGTCATGCTGAGCGGTTTTAGTTTCTTTTTTGCAATGATGAATAAACCCGAGCCGCTATATCGGGCAATATCTTCACTCCGCATTGAAAAATCCACTGACTTAACCGGTCTTTATCTTTACAGTATATCCTACGGTGGTGGTGATGATTTAGCCACCCGCTCCGAAATCATTAAAAGTTTTCCCATGATGGAAAAAGCCGCCCAAGTTATGGGCTTACTCGATTCAACCTTAACTACCGAAGAAATCCGCAATAATAAGCAATACTTTGATATCGTTGAAAGATTAAAAGCCCGGGTTAAAACCGAACAGGAAGGGTATACCAATCTAATCAATATAATAGTAACCGATTACGATCCCCAAAGGACCTGCGATCTGGCAAATGCCCTCGCCAAAGTCTATATTGATAATAGTTTCCAAGAAAAAAATGCCCAATCTATTCGTGCTCTTAAAGCCATCGAAAGCCAGCTAAAGCGCGCCGAAGCAGGTTTCAAAAATGCCGAACAGGGGGTAAGATTCTACAAGGAAAAAAATAATCTGCTGCTGCTGGAAGGAACCGCATCCCGACTGAGTGCCGAGATTACCGAGTTGGAAAAACGACTTAACGAGATTCGTTCCGATATCACTCAAATTGATAATATTTTATTTGAAATCGATCAAAACCCGGATTATATCTATTATATATCCTTCGATCTCCTTTTAAATCAGAAAAATTCTACCCTGCAAGCTATTCAGGCACAAATCAATCAACTCGCCGCTACTGAACGTCAATATTTGAATAACTATACCGAAGCCCATCCCATTGTTAAAGAAATCAGAGGGCAGATTGAAGCAAAACAGAAAAGATTTTTAGAAGAATTAAAAGCATTCCGGGAAACTCTGGTTCAAACCGAAAATAATGTCTATGAAAAATGGAAAAAATCATCGGTTGAATACCGATCAATACCTCTAATGGATTTTACTCTGCAGAATCTTGAACGAGAATTGGAGATCAATAAAGGGATTTATCAACAATTAGAAGCCCGCTATCAAGAAGCGCTCATCAAGCAATCCGAACTCGTGCATGAGGTTTTTTTAGTCAGGCCTGCATTTTTGCCGACTTCACCAATTAACCCAACCATGATCGGTCCGACAACCGCTATCGGCACCGTCATTGGGATTATTCTGGGGATTGTCCTGGCATTCGTGGCAGAAACCCTGGATACGACTTTCAGCACTATTGACGATATCGAAAAAACACTGGAAACCACTGTTCTTGGAATTGTCCCCTTTGTGGATATTGAAGATATTAAAGCCGATCTGCTAGCAAAAATGGAAACTCCTATTCCGGACGAGATTTTACAGATGCAAGCCAGATTGGTAGCCCATTATGATCCGAAATCAACCATAGCTGAAGCATTCCGTTCCCTAAGAACGAATATTCACTTTGGTATGATTGATAAGGGTTATAAATCAATGATGGTTACCTCATCAGTAGCCAGCGAAGGAAAAACAACCATAGCCGTCAATCTTGCAGTTTCCATGGCGCAAATTGGATTAAACACTCTGCTGGTCGAGGGCGATTTAAGAAAACCCCGGATTTCCAAGCTATTTGGAATCGAACGCGAACCGGGTTTGACCGATGTAATCCTCCGCAGAGAAAAACTGGATTCAGTTATCAGGACGATGAGTGATTTGATGATGGGCACCATGGCTACGGATACTTTCAAAACCGATAGCATCCCGGGTATCGAATATTTGAATATTTTGACTGCTGGTAAACACGAACGCAATCCTTCGGAAATT
>CAZJIU010000070.1:0-11147 GCA_964546145.1 uncultured bacterium | reverse complement strand
AAACAGTAAGATATGGATTATAAAGATACAACCCGGGTTTTTAAAATTTTAATTCTTAAATGTGTAAGTAAAGGACAGATTTTGATGCCAAAATAAGTGCTTTTAATTTCTGAGAATGTTTTTGCTCTGGCCAATTAATAATATTACAGTGACGAGGAGGGATATCATTATAATCAATGTCCAGTTTTGCATTATAGATCTCTTTTGTGAGTATTTCAGCTCTTCCTTTTGGAGCGGTTCCTGATTGTGTTGAGATGTTATTCAATCCGATCGATATAATTTCTTGATGAGACAGATTATCAATACCAAAAACTGAAGTTTCTCTATTCCTATTTGGTAGAAATGCAGATGGTTTTACAATGTTTTTCTCAGATGAATAATGACCTTTTTGGGTTAAAAAACGTGCTACCAGTAAATACATAAAAGTTATTTCTAATCAAATATTTTATCAATTTGATCAATAATAATTTTCGGAATCGTTTCTTCAAGATATTCCAGACCAGAAATTTGTCTTCCTTCGAATAATCCTGCATAGTGTAGCTCACAATTTGGTCCTATACTTACTGAAAATACTCTATCCCAACTGACGAACCATTCAAAAACCACATCTCCATCAGTTTCTATGCTTATTTCTGGAACTTGTGTTGAGGAAGGAAGAGCCATAAGAAAAGAAATTGCGTTTATATAAGAGCTTAAATTAATTGCACTAGCCCCGTATCCATCCCAGTTATTTTCTGAATATTCCTCAAATAATTCATATAAAGATGGAAGGCATGATATGTAAATATTATCAACAGTGTTCTTTAAGAAGCTATCAAACATGAGATTTATAAACAATTCTCTTATTTTTTGTGATGCTGGACTCACTCCATAATTTGGAGATATATACCTACCTAAATTATAATTTGTCGTGCAATAAGCATAATTGTTCATTTAAATAGCTCCAAAGTTTCATTTGTTATACTATTAAAAAAAATGTCATTTTTAACAGTGTGAAATGTGTTTAATAGATACCAGATTTTGTCGTCGTTTGAGGAAAATTGTTGTTTTAGAAAAATATCAATATCAAATAAAATAACTGCATATTTCGCTGTAATTTTATCTAGTTGTTGTGTAATGTGAGTGGTATATTTTTTAACGGGATCATACAATACAAGTTTTGTGATAAAGCCATTCAATTGCCGAGGAAATCCTTCTAATATTACGGGGGGAGTTTTTAAGTATATACCATAATCAGATATAGGTAGCGGTAAATTTAAATAGTTTATATATCTAACTGCAATACGTGTTATATGTTCAGGATTAAATTGATTCCGGTATAATTCCCAGTATATTTTTGCTTCATTATAAATATCATTCCAGCTGGTATATGGTTTTAACTTATTATAAGAGAATCCATTTAATCGATACTGAATAAGTTTAGAGTTATCAGTAGATTTGTAAAAATAACCTGTGGGCTTTGATTTGTTTACGATAGGTTGGGGCTGTCCTTTTTCTATTTTGAGTTCTGCCGAAATTTCAAATATTTCTTTTTTATTGGGAAATTTATCATTGACGAATCTATATGATTGGTGTAAATCTTCGACACTAATGTGTGAAGGAAGTTTCACTTGAATATCGACGACAGCTTCAATAATTGGCGCATTCACGAGATGAGGATAACTTTTGTAACTTTTCATATAATGTGTCCCAAATTCCGGGCAATCATTTGCACTATTTAACAAGTATCACAGTAACAAGTTCCATCTGTGACATTTCACTTAATCGAATAATCTACCATAAAAACATAATTAGGATAATGTTTATCTATTGTTTTACCTAGCTTTCTTTTGCAACACACAGCGGAAACCGATGGCGGAGCCGTATTTGCCGTTGGTGCTCTGCGGATCCATCCAGTAGCGGTACCAGCTCGAAAGACTTTCCAGATTAGCTTTGATTCCTTTGGATTCGTGGTAACTGCCGCCTTTGATGACCCGGTAAGCCTGGAAATTGCCGCCGAACCATGAATTGGTCCACTCCCAGACATTGCCGACCAGATCGTAGGCGCCATAAGGGCTGGGACTATCAACCGTATTGTTGGTACCATTAAATTTACCAACGGAGGAGGTCGAGGCGGAGAAGCCGCGTTCAATACAACCGGCAATGTTGGCATTGTGGCAATCAATCTCGTTGCCCCAGGGGAAATCGAAGCCGGTCTTGCCGCGGGCGGTTTTCTCCCACTCCTCTTCGGTTGGCAATCTCAATCCGTACCATTCGGCAAAGGCATTCGCTCCGAACCAGGAAACATCGCCAATCGGGTGATCCAGATATTCGTCACTCTCAAGCACAAAATATTTTTTCTCCGGATCGAAAAGAATGTCGCCGATCTCTTTTTTCTTTTCCTTGATTTCAATCCACTTATATTCACCGGCGGGCTTGAATTCGTCGCCTTTGTAATGACCATAGCCATTCTCATCAACTAAATTGCGGCAGTAGGCTTGGTTGAGGAAGTTGAGATACTGGCGACAGGTTACGGGGTATTTCATGATTTCGAAATCGTATTCTATTTTCTGGGTGAGATTTTCTTTGCCTGCCGTGTACTCACCAGCGGCGACTTTTACGAACTGAGTTACTTCGGGTTTGCAGGTATAAAATAGGCGAGACTCGGTCCACTCCCCGATGATTCCGCCGCTGTTGATGGGACGGACTGACCATTGATGCCACTCTTCCGGTAATCCGGAAACTACTGCAAAGGTATCAGCGACAATCCGGGTGAATGCGACAAAATCCGGATTGGTGACCTTGACTACTTTGATTTCGTACTGACTGGCAAATTTGGACTTGTTCCAGCTCAGATAGGGACTTTCACTACTCTTGTAAAAAAAGTTGTTTTTAGGGGCAATTAGCGTAGGGGGGAGCGGCGGTTCGATCGAAAATTCGCGGAAAACGCTCCAGATACTCCAGGTGTCAGCCGGATTTTTGGCAACAACCGCCCAATAATAGATGCCAATCGGCAGGGGATCGGTGAGTAAAGTAGTATCCTTAACCGTATAGGCTGCAAATATATTACTAAAATTACGATCCTTGGCGATGGCAACACGATAGTTATTGGCTCCGTATAGCGCTCGCCATTTTAACCGAATTTGGTTGCGATCCTGGATGACTGCCTTGTCTCTGGGGTAAAGGAGGTAAGGTGAGTTAGCTGCACTGTCAAGAATCGTGACCGGAATCTCTTCCGACGGCGTATTGTTTTCGGAATTGTCGGTAGCCACAGCTTTGAGTTGATGAATTTTCCCGTCGGCCCAGAAGCCTACATTCAGAATATATTCGAAGGGCGGATTATAGACCTCTTCTACCAGCTCGCCGTCCACGTAGAAACCTACCTTCTGGATGCCAACATTATCACTTACCTCGGTGCTGATTTTAAGTGGACCGTTAGCGGTAATATTTGGTTTAGGGGATAGAATCTTGATTTTAGGCGGCTTTTTATCCTCTTTGGGTGCACCATAGAGTGGATTGCTTGAGAACAGCGAGGCGGAAAACGCGATACTCAAGACAATAAAAAGGCGCAGAGTCAGTATACGACAGGATTTCCGGGCTTGGACATGGTTAACAATGGATTGGTTCATAATCTTATACTCCCCAACTGTTATTTTCTATTTTTTGAACCTCTATTTATTATGTATGGAATATACAGCATCAATTCAAATCTTTCAATTGCTGATTATCGAAAATTGATCAAAAGCCACAAAGTGATCGAATTCCGGCTGGTTAACCGTGTTAAAAAACATAGATGCTACATTGATAAGTTAAAAAGCGTGTCCGACTGAAAGGTAAAACAGGCCATAATTTTTGAAATTAATGCCGTAGTCAATTGCAATTGGTCCGAGAGGGGTCGGAATTAAAATCCCGGCGCGCGCACCAATCCGCATCTGTTGCCAATTGAAATCGCTGAAATCATTCCAGACATTTCCGGCCATTGCCTGGAAGCAGAGGTAACTGCCGGTGGTTAAAGGGGTTCGATAGCCGATTCCGAGCGCCAGCATCAGGTTACCCCAGAATTCGTCCTGATGGTAACCGGGCAAGGAATTGACCCCGCCCAGGCGAAATCGTTCATAATAGGATAGGGCGGAGGTGAGATAGCCAAAGTTGATGATAGTCGAGAAAGTGTGTCGCTCACGATAGGTTTCATAAACGGTTGACTCACACGAAATGCGATCATACTGTTTTAAGTTGTCTTCGCTGAACGAGTGCTCGTAGAGGATGTTATTCTTACGGCCGCGCTGGGGAATATCGGGATCGTCGGTGTTTTCGACCAGGATTCTGAGAAGCAGACTGCCGGTATTGTAGGCATCCTTCTTAACCATGAAATTGCCAATGCTGAGACTATCGGAAATTTCGGTATGCAGCAGCTTCAATCCAACAGCGGTTAAGCCGACCCGGCGGATTTGAACGCCGGCATTGATTTCGAAACCCGAGCGGTAAAATTCACCGAAGCCAATGCGCTTACCATCATTATACATAGGAATATCTTCGTATTTATGATATAGCGAAATAAAGCCGGTAAAGGTGGTATTCAAGATGCGGGTGGTACGGGAATCGATTTCGAATTTGCGGATCTGGTCGCTGGCAACCAGTGAAATCTGATTATCAATACCAGCCCCGAAGAGGTTGCGATATTTTGCGGCAATAAAAGCGCTGGCTTTCTTTTCGCTGTCATAGCGAGCACCGAAAGTAAAAATGGCGCGTTCGTCCTCTTCCACCTCCACATTGAGGATGGCAGAGTTGGCAGAATATTCATCCAGTGACAGATAGACCGACTGGAATAAGCCAGTACTGAAGAGGTTTTTCAAACTCCGTTTAGCATAGGCTGAATTCCAGAGTTCTCCCGGTTTTAATAATAATTCGCGGCGGATTACGTAAGGTCGGGTGACGAGATTACCACTGTACTTGATCGAGTGAATAGTAGTTTGATTTAGTTTATTGATGGCATTAAGCAAATAGTCAGGCTTCCAGTTCGAGGAATCGGCATGGAGGCGCAGTTCGTCGGCGTAGTTTAAGGTTGCTCGATAGCCGCGGTCAATCAGAGAATCTAAAGCATTGAAGTCAGCTGAGGAGTATTCTTCGATTTCCGGATGGATCAGTATATCTGCCAGATAAAGATTCCGGGTATCGGTTGGATAGGATAAAGTGTTTAATGCTTGATTGAAGTAGGAGACGAGATCAACTTTGCGGGTGATGCTGGTAATCTTGCTGGTAACATCTACAGCCACAATAAAGGTGGCACCCATCTCGACCGCCACATCGCAAGGTACATTGTTGGTCAGTCCACCATCAACCAGTAAAAAGGTATCCATCACTACGGGTGCCAGAATAATTGGGAAGGATGAACTAGCGGCGATCGTCTTAGCCAGATTACCCTTTTTCAGGACCACTTGCTTGCCGGTCTTGAGATCGGTTGCTACAGCACGAAAGGGAATTGCCAGACTATCAAAATTTTCTTGAGAGAAATAATCGGGATAAACCGTAATCTGGAAAATCCGCTCCTGGAGCTGTTGAGCCGGTAATAGGTTAGTAGGAAAGATTATGTTAAAATTTTTATCAAATTTCAAAGAGAACAACTCCGGCAAGTCGGTAAGTTTTTGGGATACAAATTCAATCTCCCGGTAGGGTTGCGGGGAGAAGAGCGATCTCCATTTGGTGTTGCGGATGTAACTCTCGATTTGCTGAGAAGTATGACCGGAAGCATAGAGCGCACCGATTAGCGCTCCTATGCTGGTACCAATTACCATGTCGGGGTAGAAACCAATTTCCTCCAGAGCTTTGATGACGCCAATATGAGCGAATCCACGGGCGCCACCGCCGCTCAGGACCAAAGCAGTTTTAGTTTCCTTTGCCATCAAAATATTCAACTGGAGAAGACCGATCACCAGAATCAGGATCAATGTTTTAAAAAGAATTTGCCGCTTTTTAAACATGTCCAAAACTAAATAAATGCAATGTAATTGCCAATGAAATAGTAAATTTCAGCGATTATTGGAATCAGACTTGAAACTGACATATGTGGATTATAACTTCCTATGACTTATTTGAAAAACTGAAATTGTCACAGTTTTAAACATTTGTTCTGTGGGCAGATAAAACTATCATTTTAAGGAATTTAATCAATGGGTAAACAATCACTTTGGCTTTTAATCCGAACCAATTTGCGCAATAAGTTTATTGCCGGAGCACTGGCTTTGATCCCGATTGTAGTGACAATTTACTTTCTCAAGATTTTTATTGGTTTTTTTGACCAAATTGTCAGTCCGATAATTGATCCTTACCTGGGTTTTCATATTCCCGGACTGGGATTGATTGTCTCGCTCTTGGCGATTTACCTGTTGGGTCTTTTTATTACCAATATCATCGGCAAGACCTCTTTCCGATTATTCGAAAAATGGCTGAATTACATTCCCCTGGTAAGAACGGTTTACCAAGTCAGTAAACAGGTAATGAGTGCTTTTACCTTTACCAAGACCGGCTTCGAGCGGGTGGTTTTTGTGGAATATCCCCGGACTAGTGCCTGGACTTTGGGCTTCGTCACCGGTCGGTCCGTCGGTAAGGACGGCACTCCGTTTTTACATCTTTTTTTACCTACTACACCTAATCCGACTTCAGGTTGGGCATTATTTGTGCCGGAGGATGATGTAATTGTATCGGATATGACGGTCGAACAGGGTTTGAAAGCTTTAATATCGGGTGGTGCGATAACTCCTCCTGTGATGAAATTGCAACGGCGGTTGAGCAAATAATTCTCTTGGAATTTTATTGTCTCAGGATTAACCTTAACTTCGTGGAACAAGTGAGATATAATTAGTGAAAATAAAATACATTGATGGAAAACGCTTCAGATGGGGCATCAAAGCCGGCGCTCAGAAGGTCTATGATAATCAGGATTATCTAAATGATATCAATGTTTTTCCAGTACCGGATTCGGATACCGGATCCAACATGGCTTCAACCTTGAAAACCGTTGTTGAGGGATTAACTGAAACGGCTGATGATTCTCTGGGCTCTAGCAGCCGCAAGATCGCCGACTCGGCATTGATGGGTGCCCGCGGTAACAGTGGTGTAATTTTAGCTCAATTTTTTCACGGTCTTGCCAAGGCACTAGAAGAGAAGGTCAGAATTACCACAGAGCATTTTGGGCATGCCGTGCAACAGGCTAAGAAAGCTGCCTATGAGGCTCTTAGTCAACCCAAAGAGGGAACTATTCTGACAGTCATCAAGGATTGGGCGGAAAACATTTTCGAGAATAGCCGCAAGACCTTCGATTTCCAGGAGCTGCTGCATAATAGTCTCGAGACGGCCAAACGTTCGTTGGAAGCCACCAAAACCAAACTGGAGTCCTTAAAATCAGCCAATGTTGTGGATGCGGGCGCTCAGGGTTTTGTCTATATTCTGGAAGGGATCACGCATTTTATTAAAGGAGGTCGGTTAAAGGATATTCAACAGGCACCGGCATTGAAAATTGTCGAGTCGGTTGCCCATACAGAAATGAAGCTGGAAGATATCAAGTATCGCTATTGCAGTGAGTGCCTGATTGAGGGGCACCAGATGGATCTGAAAACTCTGCGTCGTCAGATTGAGCCTTATGGTGATTCCGTTGTTGTTGCAGGTTCCGAGGATCGCGCCCGACTGCATATTCACAGCAACGATCCTGCTACCGTGTTCGCTATTGCTCATCAATATGGTGATCTGGTGCAGCAAAAAGCGGATGACATGAAAATGCAGTATCTAGTTGCGCATAATCCGCATCCACCGATTGCCCTGGTGGTGGATTCTGCCTGCGATTTGTCCCAGGATTTCATTGAGCAGCACTTGGTTCATGTTATCCCGGTTCGCGTTGCTTTTGGCAAATCTACTTATATTGATAAAATTACGATTACCCCGGAGAATTTCTATCAAATGCTGGATACCGAACCGCATCATCCGCGCACTTCTCAGCCGCCGCCAGCCGATTTTCGTAACCTGTATGCTTTCCTGCTGACTTACTACGATTCGATTATCTCGATTCACATCCCGGAAGCAGCCAGTGGGACATATCAAAATGCCGTAACGGCAGCCAGGGAATTTCCTGCCGGTAAAATCTCGGTTATCGATGGCAAATCGCTCTCGATTGGTCTTGGTTTTATCGCTGAGCGGGTTGTGCAGCTAATTGATCAAGGCTTGGAACACTCGGAAATTGTGCGCCGGATTAAGGAATATTGCCAGCAAACTCAAATTTTTGTCAGTATTCCCAATTTGAAATACCTGATGAAGAGCGGTCGAATCAGCAAAGCCAAAGGCATTATTGCGAAAATGTTCAATGTCAAACCGATCCTGAATCTTGATCAGCGGGGCATGCCCCAGATTTTTGCCAAGAGTTTTTCCGATATGGGTTCGGTGAAGAAGATGCTTGGCTATGTACTGGAATTTGTGAAGAATAAAAAGCAGGTCCGTTTTGCCGTTGTCCATGCCAATAATATTCAAAAAGCGCATTATATCGTTCAGCGTTTGAAAGAGAAATTTGGTGATGTCCAGATTCCGATCTTGCCGGTCTGTCCGGTATTGGGTGCCCATGCTGGCAATGGAGCGGCGGCGGTTGGCATTACCTGGGAGTAATAAGTGCTCAATATCTTTATCGTGATGCTATTGAGTTATCTGGCCGGATCGTTTCCGACCAGTATTATTGTTGGTAAAATCACCAAAGGGATTGATATCCGCCAGTACGGTTCAGGAAATGCCGGCGGCACGAATGCTTTTCGAGTGCTGGGCTGGAAAGCCGGTATAATAGTATCGCTGGTAGACATTGGCAAAGGAACTTTGGCTACCGTGGTAATCTCCCGGATTCAATTGGGAACTCCTCTTTTTCAAAATGCAGTCGGCATGATGATTTTAGCCGGTGTCTGTGCGATGCTGGGACATAGTTTTACTATCTTTGGTGGTTTTCGGGGTGGGAAAGGTGTCGCGACCGGTGCCGGGATGTTAATCGGACTCTTTCCCTATGCTTTCTTTACCTGTATAATAATTTTTGCGATAGTGTTATTTTCGACAGGAATTGTGTCTCTCTCTTCACTGACGGCGGCTATCTGTCTCCCGATTGTGCTGCTGATCTTTGATTGGGGATTTGGAATGGAAGTTGATCCGATATTAACGGTTGTCAGTGTGCTGATTCCGCTCTTTATCATTTATACTCATCGGGCTAATATCGGACGACTGCTGCGGGGTGAAGAGAATACCTTTGAAAAAATAAAACTGTTCAGGCGTAAAAAATCGAAAACCAGCGGTTCCTGATTGACAACGCCTTATTCTTTTATTAAATCTAAAAAATTTGTATAAGCTGCGGATATCGGTTTTGTTAAGAAAATATATAATCCTTTTACTTATTCTGATCTCAAGTTCATGGGCCCAATCTCCCTATCGTGATTTTGAGATCGTCGAGAGCATTCCCATCGAGACCGTACTGGATAATGCGGAGATCCGTAATACGGCGACTGTCTGGCTGGAAATGATCGATGGTGCTACTGAGACTCTGGATATAGAACAGTTTTATATTGCAAATCAGGCTGGCGAAGCTCTCGAGCCAGTAATATGCGCCATTGAAAAGGCGGCTCGACGGGGAGTCAATGTCCGAGTGCTGGTAGATGCCCGGATGGCTAAAACCTATCCGGAAACCCTGGAACGCCTTAATAAACAATCCGGGATTCAAGTTCGCACCACTGATCTGTATAATAAAGGCGGTGGCGTGCAGCATAGCAAGTTTTTCATTGTTGATCACCTGGATGTATTTATCGGCAGCCAGAACTTTGATTGGCGGGCTTTGGATCATATTCATGAAGTGGGACTCAGGATCCGTCATCAAGAGTACGCCCGGCGCATGACGGAACTATTCGAGCTGGACTGGCAGCAGAGCAAAGGGGAACAGATTTTGGATCAAACTCCGTCAGTTACTGTAGATTGGCTGACTTTGCGGCCGCAGGACCAGGAACCTGTTTTCTTTTTGGCGACAGCCAGCCCGGATACGGATATACCATCCTCCATGCAACCGGATTTACCACAGATTGTGCGGCTAATCAATCAAGCTAACAAGCGAGTATTTGTGCAGCTATTGACTTATTCACCTGCCGTACGAGGTGGAGCCAATTTTACGTCGCTTGAAGCAGCAATGATACAGGCTGCTAAACGAGGAGTGGATGTGCGCCTGCTGTGCTCGGATTGGTGTACCAAGTCCTATGAAATTCCGTATTTGAAAAAGTTAGTGCAGCTGCCAGGCTTACAAGTGACAATAAGCACGATTCCAGAATGGTCGGGAGGCTATATTCCTTTTGCGAGAGTCGAGCACTGTAAATATATGATCGTAGATGATTCATTAAGCTGGATCGGATCAAGTAACTGGGAAAAGAATTATTTCTCCGACTCCCGGAACGTGGGTGTTATCATTCGGAATTCGCAGGTAAATACGCTGTTGAGTAACATTTTTTTAAAAAGCTGGGATGGACCATACGTCCAGACAGTCGATCCGCAAAAGGAATACAAGCCGAAATTTTATGGAGAGAGGCATTGATTTTTTAATAAAAAAACCGCATTTTAAATGCGCGATTGGCAAAAATAACCAGATTATAAATATTATAAGGGGATGAAAGCTATGAAGATATTGGAAGGAATGGTCTTAATGTTGACCGTAGTTGCTCTTTTAATCCCGAGTTGTACCTCTCCGGCGGATGATGGCATTGATGAGAATGATACCACCCCGCCTGCGATTCCAAGCGGATTGGCAGTGGATGAAAATGAGTCTGTCGAAGATTCGATCAAGATTGTCTGGACTGCTAATCGGGATAAGGATTTTGATTATTATTGTGTGTATCGAGCGGAATTAGCCGACCAGGAGTCAAATTACCAGCTGATAGATGAGACTATTAGCAATTATTACCTGGATGTTGGTGTCGGCTACGATACGACCTATTACTACCGTGTTTCCGCCATTGATAAAAATGATAATGAGAGCGATAAATCCGAAGCAGTTTCATTTCAACCTTACAATGTATATATGCCGGCTACTCCAAGTAATTTCAAGGTGTATGGCTATAATATACCGGAGGAATCGGAGCCACGGATTGATCTGCAATGGTCGGCTAATGCCGAAT
>CAZJIU010000069.1:0-11435 GCA_964546145.1 uncultured bacterium | reverse complement strand
AGTGCGTTTCTGACCGGTCTACTGCTGGCGATGACGCTGCCGCCAACTTTTCCAATAATGTACGCCGCTCTTGGTTCTATTTTCGCTATCGGTATCGGGAAGCAGATTTTTGGTGGATTAGGTTATAATATTTTCAATCCCGCTTTGCTCGGACGGGCATTTCTTCAAGCCAGTTTTTCGGTCAAAATGACCACCTGGGTTTCGCCAATTACAATTGATGCAATTACTACCGCCACTCCCCTGGGCTCGTTTAAATTCGAAAAAACCTTGACTCCCTGGTTTGACCTGTTTATGGGAAATGTCGGCGGCTGCATTGGTGAGACAAGCGCCCTGTTTATTATTCTTGGTGGTGTCTTTTTATTGATTAAGAAATATGCTGACTGGCGCATTCCCGTCAGTTATCTGGGAAGCGTTTTTTTAATCGGCGGACTATTCTGGATCTTGAATCCGGCAAAATATCCCGATCCGATATTCCACCTCTTTTCCGGTGGTTTGATGTTAGGTGCTTTCTTTATGGCAACCGATATGGTGACTTCACCAATCACCCCGAAAGGGATGTGGATTTATGGCTGCGGCGCCGGACTGTTACTCGCTACTATTCGCTTATTCGGTGGACTACCCGAAGGAGTCATGTATTCTATTCTAATAATGGATGGATTTGTGCCGCTGATTAATCGCTACACCAGACCCACTATTTTTGGAGAAAATGTGCGATGACAAAATCCTACAAATTGGTTCTTGTTTTGACCTTGAGCGCAATTTTATCGGGTTCGTTACTGGCATTTCTAAATCTCTTCACCGAACCCAAGATTAGTGCCTATCAGGATAAAATCCTGAAGGAGGCTTTGAGTAGTGTACTGCCTTATAGTGATCGAATCGAGAGCAAGCAAGTTGACGACCGGGAATTATACTTAGGCTATAATTACCAGAATAAGGTAAACGGCATCGCTTTTCTGGCAGAAGGTAATGGATTTCAAAGCAAATTGAGAATTCTTGTCGGTCTGGATGCTACCCTTTCGCAAATTGTCAAAATCAAAATTTTGGAGCAAAAAGAGACTCCCGGACTGGGTACGAAAATCGAAGACGACCCAACCAGTAAAAGCTCCCCCCGGTGGTTCTCGGAGCAATTCAATAAGTTGATCGTAAAACAATCCATAAGTTATGTGAAAAACAAAACTCCTGATAAAAATAGCGGTGAAATCATGGCTATCACCGGTGCCACCATCACCTCCAAATCTGTAGTTGATATTATCAATACTGCGATTAATGACACTCGTCTATTAGTCCAAAAAAATCCATCGCTGGGAATTATTCCCATCACTACAGATATAGCCTCATGTCCGGATGATAGCAATTTGGAATCCATGCTTAATGGCTTAGAAACAATAGAGAAAGATGGCAAAACTTTCTATCTTAAAAAAAATTCATCGGGTAAAATAACCGGAATATTGTTTATTACCAGTGGAGCGGGATTTCAGAGTGCAATTAAAATCTGGGTTTGCGTCAAACCGGATTTTTCGGCAATTCAGGAACTGCGAATCCTTGAACAAGATGAAACCCCCGACTGGGGCACTCGGATCGTCAAAGATTCAGATAACCCGAAAAATGAAACCTGGTTTATTGATCAGTTTAGTGGATTGAAAATAGCTCAACCAATTACGATTGTCACAGAATCACCCAATCCGGCAAAGGGCGAAGTGATGGCAATTTCCGGGGCAACAATTTCATCCGAAGCCGTAATCAGAATTTTAAACGATGCACTTCCCATGTATCGTGCAAGTTATCTCAAATAGAAAGTAAAATAGGATGGCACAAAAAAATACTCCAACCCGCGAATTCCTCAAAGGTCTCTGGGATGAAAATCCGGTATTACGGATGTTAATTGGCTTATGCCCTACCCTGGCAGTAACCAATTCGGCAATTAACGGATTCTCGATGGGACTGGCGGTAATATTCACTCTGGTAATGTCCAGTTTGATAATTTCATCAGCCCGTAAAATCATTCCCAAAGAAGTCCGCATTCCTACTTTTATTATCGTCATCGCCACCTTTGTGACTATCGCCGATAAACTATTAGCAGCCTATTTTCCCGAGATAAGCAAAGCTTTGGGACCGTTTGTTCCGCTGATTGTCGTCAACTGCATCATTCTCGCCCGGCAGGAAGCCTTTGCCTCGAAAAATCCTCCCGGCAGAGCAACCCTTGACGCTCTCGGAATGAGTATCGGCTTTACCCTCACTCTGACAATTTTGGGCTCCATTCGCGAATTAATCGGTGTCGGGACAATTTTCACCATCCAAATAATGCCTGATAATTTTGAACCTTGGATGGTCATGGTCTTGCAGCCAGGTGCTTTTATCACCCTCGGTCTGATGATCGGGCTGAGCAACTGGCTGAATGCAAGGAGGGCAAAATAATGTTCAATTTGCTGGTAATTTTCCTCTCGGCTGTGCTGGTCAATAACTACGTTCTGGTAAATTTTCTAGGGATCTGTCCTTTTGTGGGAGTCTCAAAAAAAATCGGTCCATCAGTCAGTATGGGCCTGGCAACTACCTTTGTAATGACACTCGCTTCCGCTGTGGCCTGGTTACTCAATAAATATATCCTCGAAGGTCTAAACCTTCAATTCTTACAAACAGTGTCCTTTATTCTCGTCATCGCTTCACTGGTGCAATTAGTGGAAATGTTTATCAAAAAAGTTAGTCGTCCGCTGTATGATGCACTCGGCATTTTCCTGCCGCTGATTACGACAAACTGCGCTATTCTGGGGGTTGCCTTATTTTTAGTCCTAAAACAATATAATTTTGTGGAAAGTATCGTCTTTGGATTCAGCGCTGGAGTTGGTTTTACGCTGGCAATCGTCATCATGGCGGGAATCCGGGAAGAGCTGGAACTGGCTGATGTGCCACGTTATTTCAAGGGCGCACCTATCACGCTCATTGTTGCCGGTTGTTTGGCACTGGCTTTTATGGGTTTTTCGGGCTTGATCTGAGCGGAGTAAGAGAATGAATTATACCTCTTTAGTTTATGCAATAATCAGTATGGGTGGCTTGGGTCTGTTTTTTTCGATTATGCTGATGCTGGCTAATAAGAAACTACACGTTGAAGAGGATCCCCGGATTGCCCTGATTGGAGATCTTTTACCCGGCGCCAATTGTGGCAGCTGCGGTTACGCCGGATGCGCCAACTTTGCCGAGAAGCTGGTAGGCGGCGAGTCGCAGGTAACCAACTGTCCGGTCTGCGGAGCCGAAGCGGCGGCAAAAATCGCCGAAATCCTGGGTGTCGAGGTTTCCTTTGAAGAACGTAAAGTTGCGGTAGTATTCTGCCAGGGCGGAAAAGGTGTAGTTAAAGAGAAAGCCCGTTATACCGGAATCAAATCCTGTATTGCCGCTACTTTGGTTAGCGGTGGCGAGAGAGCCTGTGCCTACGGTTGTATCGGCTACGGTGATTGTGTCGCCGTCTGTCCCTTCGATGCTATTCATATGAACACAGCTGGTCTACCCGAAGTGGACCGGAAGAAATGCACCGGCTGTGGAAATTGCGTCAGCGCCTGTCCGCGCAATATTATTCAGCTACACCCTATTAGTCATCATGTCTTTGTACTCTGCCGCAATCTTGATTCGGGCAGAAATGCACGAGCCGTGTGCAACATTGCCTGTATCGCCTGTAAAATTTGTGAAAAAGCAGTCAATGGTGTTGGTTTTATCGTTGAAAACAATTTGGCAGTAGTTGACCATGATAAATACACCAAAGAACTAATCCTGCCTACCGATAAATGCCCGACAAAATGCATCGTCATCGTCGGTGAGGCTGATGAGGTTTAATTGAAAGAGGATTTCGAAATCGGCAAAGTTATCGAAGTCCAAGACGGTTTTGCCAAAGTTGAATTAGCAGATACCGAGACTTGTCATACCTGCGGCGCCAGATTGATCTGTCTACCGCAAGGTTCGGGAAAACGGATTCTTAGATTGAAAAATTCTCTGCATGCGCCCATCGGAAGCAAAGTCCGGATTGAGCAATCGGATAAAAAGCAGTTAATTCTTGGTATGATGCAATATGGTTTACCGACTGCAGGATTCGTGATTGGGGTGGTCGGTGCAAATCAGCTGATTACGCATCCGATGCGCGGTATTCCAGCTGATTTAATTCAATTTGGAGTTGGACTAATTTTGCTAATTATTACTGGCTTGATAGTTCGACTCTGGTGCAAATCCCGGGCATCAAAAGGCTTTGCCGTTTTCACAATGAAGGAAATCTGTTAAGTCCATATTAAGAATGTTATCACGATAAAGGTGATTATATGATAAGAAGATATTACAGAATATTCCTGCTATTATTATTTTGTACCTGCTGGAATTATTCCTGTCAAAAGTCTACAGAGCTACAATCTTTTCACATGACCCGTTTTGCCATGGGAACCGTTATTGAGATTACCATTTTAGACTATTCCGCAAAACACGCCAACGAAGCGATGGATGCTGCCTATTTAGAAATAAGTCGAATTGGGAGACTTTTTTATGAAGACAATCCGCAAAGCCCGCTATACGCATTTGGTAATCGAACAAGCCAAGAAGTTGCAATGCCAGAAGAAGTATTAAGTTTAATCAAACGCGGTCTGGAAATTTCCAAACTGACTAATGGGGCATTCGACATGACTGTTGGAATTATTCTCCCTTTATATGATTTTAAAAGTGAATCGCCAATACCACCCACTCAGGAAGCAATTGATTCTGTTTTGCCATTTGTTAATTATAAAACTCTATCGGTAAATGAAGATCATGGCTTATTAATATCCTCTTTACCTCAAACAAAACTGACAACGGGCGGCATTGCTAAGGGTTATGGGGTTGATCGTGCTATTGATATTCTGAAAAAAATGAAAGTCAAGGGCGCATTAGTTAATGCCGGCGGCGATTTACGGGTCTTGCCTCAGGCCGATGGGAAAAAATGGAAAATCGGAATCCAAAATCCACGCGAAACTAATAAAATGCTCGAGGTTATCGAAATTAACAGTGGGTCAGTTGTCACCTCTGGCGATTATCAAAAATACTTTTCCTATCAGGGAAAACGCTATCACCATATCATTAATCCCAAAACCGGCTTACCGGCAGATTCCTGCCAGTCAGTAACCATTATGACTCCAACCGCTGAAATGGCGGATGGACTAGCAACCGGAATATTTGTAATGGGAGTCAACGCCGGGCTTGAATTGCTTGAATCTTTGCCGGATTGTGAGGGATTAATAGTCCGAGTTGATGGTAAAATTTTTTCCACCAACAAGTTTAATATTTATCTGACAAAAAAGCCGTCCTGATAAGAACGGCTTGGATAAAATCTGGCTGAAAACAGCTAAAACTCTATCTCCTTATAATTTGCTTCGCTTTTCAGGTTTTTCAGTAAATTCTCATAGACTTCGTTACGTTTACTATTTTGCAGAGTCTGGAGTAGTTGATCCTTGACTTCGGCGTAGGGCTTTTCTTCCCTTTTCCGCTCCACCGGTTTGAGGATGTGATAGCCATATTGGGTTTCGACGATCTCACTGATTTCATTGATTGGAGTACTAAATGCCGCATCTTCGAAAGGTTTGACCATCTGACCATGAGTAAAATTTTCATAAAGTCCACCATTCTGTTTCGAACCGGGATCTTCTGAATATTGATTTGCCAGAGCAGCGAAATCTTCACCATTGAGGGCGCGCTGCCGTAATTCACTAATTTTCTTTTTAGCTTCTTGATTAAAAGAATCATTATCGGCCTGCGTTGTAATCAGAATATGACGAACCGAGGCATATTTGTCCTCATTATATAAATTTAAAATTTCCTCTTCAGTAATGACAACTTCCCGATCAAAAATCGCATTCAGGTATTTCTGAATCATTAAGGAATTACGGACATCCTGTCTTATTCTATCCATACTAATATCATTTTCCTTGAGCCAATTTTGTAACCGATCATCGCCACTACTTAGATAATTGTTCTGGATGAGGCTATCCACTTCGCTATCCGCGATTTGAATACCCATCTTTTTGGCATCTTGAAGAAAGAGATTCATTTCAGCTAACTGGCGGGCATGGGTCATCACAATATTATTAATTTGATCAACACCAAAAGAAGACAGCCGATTAGCTTGTTTACCAAAATTAGTATAAATGGCATCGAAGATATCGCCGGATTTAATATCAAAATATCTGGTTGTAATTAAAGCATTATTCTTAACCGGTGTAAGATATGGAACTTTCTCGGCGACCTTTTCTGCCAGAAGATAAGGTGGCGTACCGGTTTTCAGGACAGCACTCGGCTCTTTTTTAGCGCACATATTAATTGTAATTAGCAACGCTATCAAAATGATGCAAGTCTTTTTCATTTGAATCTCCCTTACTAGATATTTAAAAACTTGAGTAAGATAGGTAATATCCTGCTGAATTCATAGCCAAAATAAATAACTACTTCCATCACCCAAATTTTGCATCTTCAATTAGAAATAAATCGCTTATCACTTACATAATATTTGACTGTGGTAGCCAATTTAATTATTTTAAGATGGGCTATGGTTGAGGAAGGGGTAGTGAAAAACAGAATCCATTATCATAATATTATTCTTTGTCTCCGCCAGTTTTGTCTCCTGAGTTGGGCAATTTTCATCAATCTTCACGCATTTGCCTTAGAGCAAAAAATCGAGTTCATCAATCTGCCTTTTTTCAAAGGTCAAAATAATCTCCGCGTTTTTAGCATTGCGCAGGATTCAACCGGTTATATGTGGTTTGGGACAAATGATGGTCTATATCGCTATGATGGATACAATTTCCGATCATACAAACGCGATGAGAGCGACTCGACCAGCCTGATGCATAATGATATCCTTGCATTAGCAGTTGATCCTTATGGATCACTCTGGATAGGTTCACCCGTAGGTTTGATCAAATATTCGCCACTCAATGATTCATTTATTAATTTCCATCCACCTACTAACAGTTATTTAAACCGAGGAATCGTAAAAGTTATCTGTGATAGTCAATACGTCTGGCTGAAATATGCTCGAGATGAATTCCAGTATTTTGATCCAGCAACAGAAAAATTTACACCAATTAAAGTTAAGGGAATAGAAGAAGTTGATCAAACCGAGCTAGCGGTTAAAGATTTTATCCGCCAGCCGGATGGATCTATATGGATTCTGACATATCATGATTTATGGTATCTTTCGGTTAAAGACTTTCAGGTCAAACATTATTATGAATTACCTCAGGATTATACTTTCTATAATTTATTAGATTTTCGGGACTCAACATACTTCTGGTTAAGTGCTATGAATAATACATTAATAAATAAATCTGGCAAAGGATATAATACTGTTGATTTATTAAATCTTAGCGGAGAGAAAGGAGTGAAAGTTCTCTCTTCCTTCAAAAATAGACAGGGTAACTTATGGTTAGCTACTAACTTTGGCGGATTATGTTATTTAGATATCAAGACCGGAAAAATCACTTCATCTTATTTTGATAAAGATAAAATTGAGGGCTTAAATTCTTCCTTTGTCTATTCTATATATATAGACAAGTCAAATGTTATCTGGGCCGGTTCTCTGAGAGATGGACTATTTAGAAGTATCAGCTCTGAGCAGGATTTTAGTTATCATTATTTTCCAACCTCAACTGACTCTATTAACCATTATGTTACCCTACTCGATGAAGACCTCCAAGGCAATATAATAAGTTATTTGCTATTAAAAGGTTTGGCGATCTATAATCCAGGTACCGGTCATTTTTCCTTTTATAGTCATGATAAACAAAAACCCTGTTCACTCATTTCTAATCATATCACTTCAATATGTCTGACGAAAAATGGCGAAAAATGGATAGGTACAAACATGGGATTGGTAAAATTTAACCCAGTGCGAGGAACCTTTACCACCTATAAATCTGATTCTTCACATACAAAATGTAATATAACCAATTATATCGGAGGTATCTGTGAAAGCTCTGATGGCACTCTATGGATAGGAACTGCTGAAGGTTATCTATATAAATTTGACCGAAGTTTACTGCGATTTTCTGATCAATATTATTGCGAACGTTGCTATACAAATGCATCAATTATTAAGTATGAAAACGCAATTATTAAGATTGTTGAAGATAAATCAGGAATTCTCTGGATCTTGACTGTTTCAGGGATTCGCACCTTTGATCCAAAAACTAGGAAATTTCTCGATCACTATGCTTTGACCTATGAAAAGAATAATCCTTTATTTCATGTTAGCATAAAAAATATATTTGTTTCCTCGGATAACAGTATCTGGCTTTGTTCAGCGTTTAATGGTTTATATAAATTCGACCGTACTAAAAATAAATTTATAAATTACAAGGATATCGAAGGATTAGCTTCAAACAACATAAACTCTGTCATTGAAGATAGTTTGCATAATATTTGGTTCAGTATTGATGAAGGGATAGTGCTCTATCATCCCGAGGAAGAAGCTTTTACTACTTTCCTGATCGAGGAAAATGCGATTAATTTTAATAATAAAATCTATAGAAGTAATGAGTCTATATCAAAAGGCAGAAAATATACGGTTGGCATCACTCTCCACAATGGAGATATAATTCTTGGTACTCTAAATGGATTCGTCCAATTCGATCCAAAAGAATTCCTCAATAGGAAGGAATCCCCCATCTATCTAAACGATTTTAAGGTATTCTATGAAAGTCGCCCTTTAGATAAACCATTTTACGAAATTAAAGATATTAATCTGACCTATAAAGATTATATCTTTTCGCTTGAATTTCGGCTGAACGATTACACTGCACCACTGTATAATAAATACACCTACTGGCTTTCCGGTTTTGAAAAGGGCTGGCAGATTCCTGGCACCGATAATCGAGTTACCTATTACAATATCCCTCCCGGAAAATACACTCTCAAAGTCAAAGGATGTAATAGTTTTGGGAAATGGAATAAACAACCGCTTGAGATTAACATCAATATCACTCCCCCATTCTGGAAAACCTGGTGGTTTCGGTCAATAGTTGCCCTGACTATTGCTGGAATTATTTGCCTGGTTGTATGGCGGCGTATTAGTCATATCCAGAAACAAAAAGAAGAATTGGAGGTGATGGTTCAGAAACGCACCCATGAATTATACCAAACTAATGAGCAATTATTAGCAGAAATTAAATGTCGCCAGAAGGCTGAAGCCGAACTGCGCAAAAGTGAAGAAGAATACCGCGACCTGTTCGAAAATGCCTATGATGTTATCTGGACAGCTGATGTCAATGGTAATATCGTGACAATCAATCATTTTCTTCAGCAGCTGCTTGGTTACCCGAAAAATAAAATCATCGGCACAAATCTCATCAATTATATTTCTGACCAACACCGGTTTAGAGCTATCCGCAATTATTTAAAATTTCTAAAAACCCGGTTCGTCGAATGTGAATTGGGGGTTATTACAAAATCACGCGAGCCTAAAATCCTCTGGGTGAAAATCCGCGGCATTACCGAAAATTCACAATTAGTCGGAATCCATGGAATTGGTCGTGAAATAACTGAATTGAAAAAAGCGCAGGAGGAACTCAAAGAGGCGGAAAAAGCAAAGCGCGAAAGCCTTAAACAACTGACTTTAAAAATTGCTCATGAAATCAAAAATCCATTAACCAGTATCACCTCCTCGGCCCAACTGGTGGCTTCCGCACAAGATTCCCGGGAAAATCCAAAGATACAACGTCATATGGGAGTCATCACTAAAAACGTGGATATCTGTAACAAAGCTATCCGCGATCTTTACTCTTTTACCCATATTCCTGAATTAAACTTCAAAATAACTCCGGTCTCAGATCTGGTTAATAGTCTGATTAATTATGCCAATGAAAGAAGGGAAAGATACCCCAAAGTACAACTCGAAATTGATTTGCAGACCGATGATATGACAATCAATATTGATGAATTCCGCTTACTGCAAGCCTTCCGGAATCTGATTGATAATGCCTTCGAGGCAATAAATGACACCGGCGTACTAACAATTAAAGCCTACAATCATGAACCAGAGAATCAGATTGCAATTGAGATCGGTGATACCGGTTGTGGCATGGATGAGGCGGAAATTAGTAATCTCTATAAACCTTTTTTCTCGACTAAAAATACGGGATTCGGCCTGGGAATGACCGTCGTCCAAGACATTATTAAAGCCCACTCCGGGACAATTCAGGTCAAATCAGAGAAAAATGTCGGAACCGTTTTTACCATACAAATACCAATAGTCAACCAATTAACATGAAACAGGAATTAAAAGTGGAAGAGACAGTATTAGTTGTTGATGATAATGAGGATACCCGCTTAAATATCGTTGAACTTCTGGAAGAAAATGGCTATCGGACACTGGCAGCTGAAAATGGTCAGACTGCCCTGGAAATCATCAAGCAGCAGGATCCTGATTGCGTAGTTCTGGATATGAATCTGCCAGTGCTTTCCGGCTGGGATGTGCTCGATCAAATCAAGCCTGAAATTGATGAAGGCATGTTAGTAATAATTATCACCGCTTTTGGTGATATTCCGCGGGCTGTAGACGCTGTTAAAAAAGGCGCTTTTGATTTTTTTGACAAGCCATTTAACAACGAAAAATTACTACTTGCAATTCGACATGGTCTCGACCGCAATCAACTCCAGCGGGAATTAAGAGAATATAAAACTGTTCGAATTACTGCCGATGAATTCGGACCGAGTAGCATCATTCGAAAAGTTCTCCAGGATGCCGAAAAAGTCGCTCCTACCGATCTGTCGGTATTGATTCAAGGACCTACCGGCTGTGGAAAAAATTTACTGGCAAAATACATCCACCAGAAAAGTAATCGCCGTCTTTACCCTCTAATCAATGTAGATTGCGGATCAATTTCCAGTAACTTAATCGAGAGTGAACTATTTGGTCATATCAAAGGTTCGTTTACCGGTGCATTGGAAGATAAAATCGGCAAATTTAGGGCTGCCCATTCAGGTACCCTGGTACTAGACGAGGTTGGCAACATTCCCTTTGCTCAACAATCAAAATTTTTACGAGCGGCCGAAGAAAAGAAAATCTCACCGATTGGATCAAGCGAAGAATATCAAGTTGATTTTCGGCTTATCGTCGCTACCCTGGAAGATCTTGAGAAATCTGTTAATCAGGGCACCTTTCGCCGCGACCTGTTTTTTCGTTTGACTGAATTTGTTATCGTCATGCCTCCTTTAGCTGAACGGCCGGAGGATATTCCTCACCTAGTTAAAAAATTTCTAAATCGCAGTAATCTAACCCTAAACAAATCAGTTTTCAGTATCTCAGACAGCACAATGAATAAACTGCTGGAATATCGCTGGCCAGGTAATGTGCGCGAATTGCAGCACGTAGTTAGTACGGCTGTTCTCAATGCCCGGGATGTAATCCAGCCAGAGCATATTATCTTACGTGGCGCTGC
>CAZJIU010000068.1:2471-11765 GCA_964546145.1 uncultured bacterium | reverse complement strand
AATATTCCATTTGACTTTCATAATGTTCTTTGATAACATTGTTTTTGCAAAGGGATATGAAAAAGAAACAATTCATATCATTAGAGTCAGAAAAAATGTTAAAAGCATTTGTTCAAGCTGATCATGGAAACGTTGTCTGTTAAAAATAGGAGCATTTATTATGGAACTATCAATACTTATAGCAAAAATCACTTCTGTCATCTATATCTCATCAGGAATTGCTGTACTGATAGGTGCGTTTAAAATCAGTGATTTTGTCAATGAATTTGAAAAATCTTCTACGTTGACATTTATATCCGGATGTATCGGGATAATATTTGGAATGATATTAGTTAATTACCATAACATTTGGGTTAAAAATTGGACGGCAATAATCACAATAATTTCCTGGATCATGTTAGTCGGAGGAGTAATAGTTGTAATAATTCCTAAATCCCTCTTATATATGAAGAAATTTATTGTAAATAATCGGCTTTGGGGAATATTCATGATACTCTTTGGGCTTGTTTTGGGCTACTTTGGTTTCATAGCATGAAAAAAAAGAATATGGATTTTGAAAAATGAATAAAAATCCTTCCAATATTAGAAACCCGATTACCCTTTTAATGCTCGTATTACTGTCATTGTTCTTCCTGAATTGCAGCAGGGCCGATACAATCAATAATCCCGCGGGAGAGGACGCTGACCGTCAGTCTCAATCAAGCGACGTATATGAGCCCAATGATGTACGCTCACAGGCTTATGAATTTATCTCTTTGACGGTTCAAAAAATAGAAGGTCTTTTAGCGGACAGGAACGACATTGACTGGTTTAAAATCTCAGTAACAGGTATGGATACCTTCGAAATTAAGCTGCAATTTGACCTGGAGAACATGACCGAATATTTTGCCCTTGATGGTTGTTTCTTCAATGAGACAGAATTTCCCAAAGGTTGTTTCAAGTTATATAAAGGTCTTGATTCTAACGCCAAAACTACTTTTAGTTGGCAATGTACACCAGGTGACTACTACTTCTATGTGAAAGTTGATACAAGCTACGCAAAAGAAGCCGGGAAGTACTGTTTTTACATAACCATGTAGCAACCAACAAACATATCACACTGCAGACAATTTTACACAGTGATTGCGGTTTAATTTGTCACCCTATGACAAAGGTAAACGCTGAGTAATAAATGCAAACGAGATTAAAATTTTCACCAATCGTCAGGATCAGCTCGTTACTGCCATTAGCCGGATTAAGTTTAAGCAATAAACAACATTCAGGTTAGATGTGATCAAATCGTGTTTTCCTCAAAAGTATTCTTTAATTTTGCCGGTTCTTCTGCTGCGTTTCCTCGTTCCCTGTTTTTCACAAACCACCGCCGGACCGCAAAATAGCCAACCTGTTCCCCTAACCGTTGATGAATTAAAAGCCGAAATGGATAGCCTGATGATAAAATACAATATTCCCGGGGCAGGTATTGCAATCGTTAGAAGAGATTCGATAATCTATCTTGGTGGTTTAGGCTATGCCAACATTGATTTGCAAACGCCGGTTAATGAGAATACTCTTTTCCGGGTGGGCTCCATCAGTAAAAGCTTCGTGGCATTAGGCATCCTGAAACTGGTCGAAGAAGGTAAAATTGATTTGCAAACGCCGGTAAAACAGATACTCCCCGAAATCGGGATCAATAATCCGTGGGAAGATACCCATCCGATCCGGGTCGTTCACCTGCTTGAGCATACGGCCGGTCTTAACGATCCGCACTTCAACGATTACTATCTCGATGGCAGCCCCGATATCCCCTTGAAAGAGGGAATAAAAGTAAGTAAACACTATCTGGACGTCAAATGGCCTCCCGGCGCCTATCGGTCATATTCGAGTGCGGGCTATATGCTGGCCGGGATCATTATTGAAGAGCTAACCGGTGAAAGATTTGAAGATTATTTGAAAAAAGAAATCCTGGATACCATTGGCATGACCACATCCACGTTCAGGCTCAATGCGGAAACCCAACAATTGCTTGCCCGGGGATACAAGGCGAACTATCAGGTTAGTCAGTGGTGGCATTCCTATTCGAGACCGGCTGGCTCCTTGAATTCCTGCGCATCCGAAATGGCGAAATTCCTGCAATTTATGCTGAACAGAGGCCAGATCGGCAAAACTCGAATTTTGGCTGAATCTACCATAGACATAATGGAAAGATCAACCACTGATCCAGCCGCATTGGCCGGACTGGAAAGCAGGGTTGGCTTAGGGATTGGGACCGGATATTACAAAGGCTTGAAATGGTATACTCACTACGGTTCGATCATGGGATTTTGTGGTGCGTATGGCTATTGTCGGGATCTCGATATAGGCTGCGTGCTTTTAACGAATCGCTGGGATGTGGACTTTGAAGCCGGGATCACCAAATTATGGAATACCCTGAGAAATTACCTGATGAAGGACGCGGATTTACCACAAAAACCACCCGAACCGGAGATATCCAGGCAGACCTTAGAAGCATATCCGGGATATTATAAATGGCGCAATCCTTACCAACGACTCTCGGCCTGGATTGACCTGATCTTAAACTATCAAATGATCAAACTGAAAGACCATCGTTTATATTCCAAAAACGTGTTCTTTGGTACCTGGGAATCGCTTATTCCGGTTACCGAAAATTCCTTTCGGAATAGTGACGAATTTCATGCCAGCACGGTTTTTGTCAAAACAGCGGGTGGGAAACAGGCATTTATCAGCGGAGACAGCTATTATCAAAAAACAGTTTGGTGTAAGCCATGGTTCCATGGGATTCTTTTTGGTTTGGCCTGGATTATCATGCTATCCAGTATTCCCTATGCACTTGTATGGATTCCAGTCGTGCTTTACCGGCGCATCATCAAAAGGCAAGCGTGGTCACAATATTTGCATATCCGTATCATTCCTTTGCTGGCAGTAATCATACTCCTCTTCTCATTTACCCTGGTCGGAATGCAAGTATCCCAATCGATTGCCTATATCGGACAAAAAACACCGGCCAATGTGTTTTTCTATCTCTCAACCTGGAGTTTTGGTATTCTCTCTTTTTTGAGTCTGATTTTTAGCGTAAGAAGCTTCAAGAAAACAGTGCAAACCGGGACACGGATATATGCGGTAATTCTTAGTCTCGCCTGTGTCAGTATCACTCTCTATTGGTGTTACTGGGGATGGATCGGCTTAAAGTTATGGGCATATTAGCTGTAAAAGTAAACCCATAACAAAATAATGCAGCCGACCTTGCTGTTGAGAATCTTTTTGTAATTGTTCTTGTTTTTTTATTCTTGCTCCGGGGCTCCCTGCCCGCCCCGCAGCCAGTGTAAAGCCCAACTCGTTCGGAACTAGGCAAAAAGAGACGTAACCGGCATCTTTAAAAATTCCTCTATGGGAATACCATCACCGCCAATAAGAATTTTGCGCCGAACCGGAAATCTATTTGCAAAAGTAGTGACTCCTGCTAAACTGGATTTTTTGCATCCGCTTTTCACCTCAATTGCAATTAAGGCATCACCTTTCTTTAATACAAAATCCACTTCGTAATTCCGTTCTGACCAATAATTAACCGAGTAATCCCCCGAGTAAGATTGGTTAACAAGATGGGTGCCTATCGCACTTTCAACCAATCGTCCCCATAAATCCCGCGACTTCAATAACTCATCCAGCGTCACCTGCGATATTGCCGTTTTCAACGCATTATTCATCACCTGTAATTTCGGACTGGATGCACGCTTGCGGAAGTTCTGTTGATAGTATTTTTCAAGACCTTTAATCAAACCGGCTTTTTCGAGAAGGCGCAGATAATTAGATAGGGTTACGGTATTGCCAGCATCCTGCAGCTGACCCAGCATTTTCGTGAAGGACAATACCTGTCCCGAGTACTGGCAACCGAGATAAAACAATTGCCGCAGCAGTGCCGGTTTATCAACCCGTTGAATTAATAATATATCCCGTGATATGGTCGTCTCAATCAATGCATCAACGATATAATTGCGCCACCGGGGAAAATCTTGAATCAGTGGCGCCGAACCGGGATAGCCGCCATAGAAAATGTAATCATTCAAGGTAAAACCAAAGCAATCCTGCATTTCGCTAAACGACCAGTGAGTAATAGGAATAATCTCAAACCGACCGGCAAGACTCTCGGCTAAACCGGACTGGACTAAGAGAGTTGACGAACCAAGAATAATAACATATAGATTACGACGTTGATAGGTATCCTCATCCCATAACCGTTTTACAGTCTCGGACCAACCCGGTATTTTCTGAATTTCATCTAAAACCAATATGGTTTTTGTACTATCCTTATCCAATTTTAGTCGCGCTATCTCCCACTGCTGTTCAATCCAGGTTCGATCTTTCAAAATTGGTTCGTCCGCGCTGGCATAAGTCGTCGGACAGTCCATATCATCAATTACTTGCTGGGCTAAAGTGGTTTTCCCGGTCTGGCGTGGTCCCAATAGTACCTGAATAAAACGACGTGGTTCCTCCAAACGTTTAAATAGTATTTTATATTGTGTCCGTTTCATTGTATTACAATTTACTCAATATCATGAGTAAATATACTCATCATTGAAAAATAATCAAGAAATAAGTAGCATTTTATACACGGGTCAACCGGTATATCGTTATTCTACTTCCGGAGCTCCACACCGGAACGTACCATATTGCCCAACTTTTTAAATAGGCATAATCTCGGCTGAACAAGCCACATAACCAGAGTAAAGTCTAAAAAAGACTTGAAATAAGTTAACATATATGTTAACTTCTGGATGTGAGAGAAATAATATTTTAAAGAACCAAAGCATGAGTGATTTAAACGAATATATTGAAGAAAGAAAAAGTAGAGACATTGAATTTTCAGAGAATTTTAATGCAGGCTATGAAAATTTCAAAGTCGGGATATTATTAAAACAAATGCGCGAGAAGTCGGGTTATACCCAGGAAGAACTGGCCAATAAATTAGAGACCAAAAAATCCGCAATATCCAGAATCGAAAATCATGCCGAAGATATCAGATTATCTACCTTGGAAAAATATGCCCGTGTTCTGGGGATGAAACTTCAAATAAACATCACCAATAACAGATAATTATAAAAAGGAGATCAACATGTCAGTATCAGTGATTTCTTTAAATGAAAAATTCTCAAAAATAAATGTACAGAACGAATATCGGATCATTGCTCAAATGAATAATTATTATTTCAAATTAGTAAGAATGAATAGAGAATTTATCTGGCACGCTCATCCCGATACCGACGAAACATTTTTTGTGGTTGAGGGAGAATTGGAAATAGCATTAAGAGCTAAGACATTAAGATTAAAAAAGGATGACTTCGTGGTCATTCCCAAAGGTATCGAGCATAAACCCAAATCAATCGGAGAATGTAAACTTATTTTAATCGAACCTGCCGGCACATTAAATACGGGAAATGCCGGTGGTGATCTTACAGACACCAGAGAAGAATGGATCTAAAAATCGGAAAAATGCTCTAACTACCCGCCTTACCCATTGGAGTTTCTTCTATTTCCAGGGCTCTCCCTCTGGAACGAACTAGCACACCGGATAAGTTTCCAATATGTAGGCTGCGGAGCACAGCCCCGCAGCCAGGACAAACCGGGCTTACAACTCGGAAATGTACAAATTATACCAATGCCTTATACATGATTTCCACCGGATGAAGCGCAATGCGTCCGGTGCCGTCCCGGATCTGTTGCCGGCAGCTGGTGCCCGGCGCGGCGATGATCGTCTCCGGTGATGCTGCCCGCACTGCCGGAAACAGCACCAATTCCCCGATTTTCATCGAGACCTCGTAATGTTCCTTCTCGAAGCCGAACGCGCCCGCCATGCCGCAGCAGCCCGAGGGAATTTCCTCCACCGTGTAATTTTTCGGAAAAGACAGCATCGCGAGGGTTGACTCCGTCGAGGCAACTGCCTTCTGCTGGCAGTGACCGTGGAGCTTGATCTGCTGCTGGGTTTCGCAGAATTGTTCGGTAGTGATATTGCCTTTGCCCGCCTCACGCATAAAAAATTCATCGAACATATACGTTGATTGGGCAATCTTTTTAGTTGCTTCGCGCAATTCGCCGTTGACCAGTTCCGGGTATTCATCCCGAAAGGCTAAAATCGCCGATGGTTCCAATCCAACCAGCGGCGTCTCGGCGGTGATCAAATCCTTGAGGGCTAAAATATTGCGGCGGGCAATTTTCTGGGCGGCGCGCACCAGACCTTTGGACAAAAAGGTGCGGGCACTGACATCGTGGCGCGGCAGGATCACTTCGTATCCCAGCTTGTTTAATAAAATAATTGCCTTGATCCCGATGTCCGTATCGAGAAAGTTGGTAAACTCGTCACTGAACAGGTACACCCGACCCTTTTTCGGAATTTCGACGAGCTCTTTGACATACTTCTTCGCCCAACGGCGCAAAGGTTTCTTCGCCAGTAGGGGAAAAGTCCGCTTTTGATTGAATTTCAGGATAAACTTCACCAGTCCGGAAGTCAGGCGATTTTTCATAAAGAAATTCATGATTCCCGGCAGCCAGGAACCGAGGGCATGGATTTTCGGCAAATAGGCGACCGCCAGCGAACGCAGCGGAATTCCGTTAGCGTCGTAATAATGCTGTAAGAACTCGGCTTTCAATTTGGCAATATCCACCGCCGAGGGGCACTCCGATTTACAGGCTTTGCAGGAAAGACAGAGGTCCATCACCGCGTAAATTTCTTTATGATCGAAGGGATTTTGCTTGGGTGAATTGGTCAGGAATTCGCGCAAAATGTTCGCCCGGGCGCGGGTCACGTTATGTTCGTCGCGGGTTGCCATGAAGCTGGGGCAGAGCGTACCGCCCAGCAGATGCGACTTATGGCAATCACCCGAGCCGTTGCATTTCTCAGCCGCCCGCATGATGCCCTGATCTTTGGAAAAGTCAAATATCGTTTCGATTTCCCGGGCCGGCTGATCGGGTGTATAGCGCAGGCAAGTATCCATTGGCGGCGTATCAATGATTTTTCCCGGATTGAAAATATTGTGCGGATCCCAGGTATGCTTAATCTCCCTGAGTAATTGATAATTCTTTTCGCCAATCATCAGGGGAATCAGCGCGCCCCGCAAGCGCCCATCGCCGTGCTCGCCACTCAGCGAACCGCGGTATTTCTTGACCAGCTGCGCCGTATCAAACAAAATATCGTGAAAAATCTTAACATCCCGGCTGTCCTTCAAGTTCAACACCGGGCGCAGATGCAGTTCACCGGAGCCGATGTGGGCGTGATAGACACAGGATTTATGATATTTTGCGACAATGCCGCCGAACTCCCGCAGATATTCGGGCAGGTCTTGCGGCAAAACGGCGGTATCTTCGACCACCGAAGCCGGCTTGGCGTCGCCGGGAAGATTGGATAATAAACCCAGACCGGCTTTGCGCAGATCCCAAATCCGCTGGACGTCACTGCCCCAGACAACCGGATAGGCGTAGCCAATTCCATTGGATTTTAATTCCGCTTCCAGCTTTTGGACTAGTGCTTCGATTTCCTCCTCCGATTCGCGGGCAAATTCGACAAACAATAAAGCCTTGGGATCACCTTCGATGAAAAACCGATTTTTATGGTACTCGAGATGAGTTTCGGTCTGGGCTAAAATAATGTCATCCATCAACTCGACCGCACCCGGATCATATTTCAAAGCGATCAGGTTACCCTGAAAGGTCTCTTCCAGCGTTTTGCAGTGGACACAGAGCAATGCTTTATTTTTCGTTGGAAGCGGAATCAGGTTGAGTTTGATTTCGGTGACAAACATCAGCGTGCCTTCGGAACCGGCGATCAACTTTGCAAAATTAAACGGCTCCCGGGAATCGCTGAAAGGCTCTGTCTTCAACAATTCGTCTATAGCATAGCCGGTATTCCGGCGTTTGATGCGGGGATCGGGAAATTGAGCCCGAATTTCATTTTGATTTTCCGGATTTGACAATATCTCCCGGATCTGACGGTAAATATTATTTTCCAAAGATTGACCGTTACATTTTGCAGTAAATTCACTTTTCGTCAGCGGGCGAAACTCAACTGCGGAACCATCACCTAAAAATCCTTTCACGGCAAGAACATGATCCCGCACACTACCGTAGATCAAGGAATGCAGTCCACAGGAATTATTACCCAGCATGCCGCCAATCAAACAGCGGTTCGAAGTGGAAGTCTCGGGACAAAAAAACAGACCAAACGGTTTCAGGTGCAGGTTCAGCTCATCCAGGTTGACCCCCGATTCGACTCTGACCCAGCGTTCCTCCTGATTCAGCTCCAGGATCCGGTTCAGGTATTTCGAAATATCAACCACAATCCCACTGCCGACCACCTGTCCGGCCAGCGAGGTTCCGGCGGCGCGGGGAATCAGCGCGGTCTGGTTTTGAATGGCAAATTCAATCAGCAGGCGAATGTCAGCACCGGTTTTGGGGCGGGTGACCGCCAGCGGGATTTCCCGGTAAGCCGAGGCGTCGGTGGCGTACATCAGCCGGGTGACTTCATCAATATAAATATCACCACTAAAACTACTTTTTAACTGGCACAGTTTGGATTGCAGACTTTTCTGATCGTTCATGATTCTTTTCTCAAATTATAACCGGTGCATAAGATAATTATCCCAAGGAAATTTAGCCAGACGCTTACAAACTCATTTTGCTCTTTAACGGCGAATTCGATTCAGCCAGAAATAGCCGATTAGCGATCCACCGAAATAGTAGGGAAAATCAGACCAGCCAAAGGAATTGCCCAGAATTGTCCGTCCGATAAATGAGGCTCTGAGCCATTCCAAAAACGGCGGATGCCAGAGTTGCATGAATTCCAGACAACAAGTGACGATTAAAACCGTCAAGGCAATTGTCAGCGGTCTGAGCCGGGGCAAGCACAATGTCAGTACCAGACACCAGAATATTTCATAAAACACCCCGCCTAGTGAATTGTTCACCCACAAATGCGCGGGACCCCGATAAAATTTACTCAAAAAACCAATCGGGGTAATTATTAGTAAAGATATAATTATCCGTCGACTTTTATGGAAAAATGAAGCAAATAACTTGAATAAATTCACTTCGGCTTGATGTGAATGGCAATTATCCAGCAGTCAATTCGCGTCGGGCAACCCCGACAAAATCCGCCTGACCGGTGATGTCATTGAAATCGAGATTGATGATCTCCCAGCCTTCCTGCCCCAAATTGTTCAGGTATTTTTCTAATTCGGCAAATTTCTTACCCCGGAATATTCCCCCTTGTACCTGGAAAGAATCAATGATTTTGTATTCCCACTTTTTCAA
>CAZJIU010000068.1:0-2371 GCA_964546145.1 uncultured bacterium | reverse complement strand
AAGACAATCGTGCTAACCGGTTCGATGCAGCCTGCCCGTTTCAAAAACAGCGACGCCGCTTTCAATATCGGCTGTGCTATAACTGCCGTCCAAATCCTGCCAGCGGGAGTTTATTTAGCCCTGAACGGGCGGATTTTCGATCCTGCTAAAACCCGCAAGAATGTTGAACTAAATCGTTTTGAAGCTGTGGATTAATCTTCATTCTGGCTACATTGCTCCGCGGTGTAGCCTGAGAATTACTCTCTGTACTTTAGATCTTTCTTCGTCGCCTCCCTCAGGAATCGTAGTGGGTCCACATCCGAATAATCTTGACAATATGCTCATCAAGATAGACTTGATAAATGATTCTAAGTTGAATATTTATCCTTCTCGAAAAGGCACCAGATAAATCACCTACTAATTTTTCAAAAGGCGGCGGCGATTGAAATGGATCACGCTGGATAATATCCAGTATTTTTACCGTTTTATCTTTTAACCCGGCCGGTTTTAATTTTTGCGCATCCTTCAGGGCTTGTTTGGTAAATACGAGTTTCCATTTCACCAGTCGAGTTCCTCGGTACATTCAGAAATAGGTTCAGCAAGACCCTCGCGAATCGAATCGCGCATTCCGGGAATTGAAATCAAAAAGAGGGTTTCCTGAACAGTGCGCCAGTCATCTTCCGAAATCAGGATTGCGTTGTTATTTTTACCTGTAATCTGAATCGGCTCATGCACTTCGGAAGTTTCATTAATCAGTTGATAGAGATTTTTTCGGGCGTTGGTTGCATTAATGGTTTTCATAAGAGCCTCAATAAATTTGCCTAAACGTACGCAATACAGTACGTAATCACAAGAAAAAGATGTTTCGAGCCTATTATTTAATCTTCAGCGTAGATTGAAATAAAATCAAACTTGGCGACATCCACCAAGCCCTTGTCGGTCAGTTTTACCTCGGGAATTACCGGCAAAGCCAGAAACGACAAGGTCATAAATGGATTTTCCAATTTGACTCCCAGACGCCGGGCAGCACGATTTAATTCATCAATCTTTGCCCGGACTTCCGCCAGCGGACGATCACTCATCAAACCCGCAATCGGCAAGGGTAACGATGCAATTACCTGACCATTCGCGAGAACCAACTGACCCCCATTCATCGCCTGAATCGCCTGTATCGCCTTAAGAATATCCTCATCCTCAACTCCAACCACGATCAGATTATGAGAATCATGCGCAACGGTCGAAGCAAGCGCGCCTGACTTGAGACCTAAACCCTTGACAAATCCTAATCCAATATTACCGGTTGCATGGTGACGCTCCACCACTACCATTTTGAGTACATCATTGGCAGGATCACTAACCAATTTTCCATCAACGACTGGCAGCTGACAGACGGTTTTTTTAGTCAATAACTGATTGGGGACGATTTCAATTGTAATCACTTTATAAGCTTTTGCCGGTACTGCAATATCACTGGCTTTTAGCGGCTTAATCTGGAGCTTACCAGTTGCTCCCTTAATGATAGGCAGCTCTGGAGAAATAAATTTCCCATCCCGGGCAACCAGCTTACCGTTTTTAAAAACATAACGGATATTAAAATCCTGAAAATTATCGAACAGAATAATATCGGCAAGGTAACCCGGGGCAAGTGCGCCCTTATTTTTCAGACCGAAGTGGCGGGCAGTGTTCAGGGATGCCAGCTGCAGCGCCTGCACCTGCTCGATTCCCTCGTGGATCGCTGTCTTAATCATCGTATTAATATGTCCATAATCCATTAGAAAATCAGGGTGGCGATCATCGGTCACAAAGCCGCAATTACGCGAATTGAGCGGGGTTACCAGCGGCAGGAGCGCAGTGAGGTTACGGGCTGCCGAACCTTCGCGAATCATCAAGAACATTCCCTTCTGCAGTTTTTCGCGCGCTTCCTCGAGCTCGCTACTCTCATGATCCGAGCTAACTCCCGCAGCGATATAAGCCGTCAAATCCTTACCTCGGACAAGTGGAGCATGACCATCAATCAATTTATCCCCGGCAAGCGCCAGCTTCGCCAAAACTTGCGGATCGCGGAAAAGTACCCCGGGGTAATTCATCATTTCCCCAACTCCCAAAATCCGTGGATGATTGATCCATTTAGCCATCTCTTCCGCCGTTACAACGGCTCCGGAGCTTTCCAGATGGGTCGCCGGCACGCAAGAGGGCAGCATCACAAAAACATCCAGCGGTAAATTCGCGGTACTCTCCAGAATATACTGCAACCCGGCTAAACCCATCACATTGACAATTTCGTGCGGATCGGCAATCACCGAAGTCGTACCAAATGGTACAACTGCTTTGGCAAATTCCAGCGGACTGAGCATCGAACTTTCCAGGTGAACGTGGCCATCAATCAAACCGG
>CAZJIU010000067.1:0-12005 GCA_964546145.1 uncultured bacterium | reverse complement strand
ACAAGAATTTTCAATTTTTACATGGAGATTTCGAGCTGCAACCAGTAATTTCACACAACGGATTAGATATAAGTTGTTCAAACCGTCTGTTTGTTTCTTTGAATCACTAATTCTATATTTCTCGCTAAAAGGTTATTTAAAAACGTGAAGATATTAATCCCGGTAGAGCAATTACCAATTACACAAAATAGAAGGAGATTCAGTAGAAAATGATCTACGGCGATAAAATTACCCTGCAAACCAAAGGTTTCTCTGACATCCGGGATATTACCGGACAGGTTCAGGAGATTGTCAGCAAATCGGGCGGCCAGAAAGGCATCGTGACAATCAGTACCATCGGTTCTACCGCCAGCGTAACGACGATTGAATTCGAACCGGCGCTGGTTCAGGATATGAAGGAGCTGCTGGAAAAATTCGCCTCACAACAGCTGCATTCGCACCATTCCCAAACCTGGGGCGATGATAATGGATTTTCACACCTGCGGGCAAGTTTCATGGGACCATCGCTTACTATTCCTTTCAATTCCAGAAGGTTGGTTCTCGGCACCTGGCAGCAGATCGTGGTCATTGACCATGATAACCGTCCAAGACAGCGTCAGGTCTTTGTGCAGGTAATAGGAGAATAATTTTTAAAAATTCGCATCCAATTAGATAATAGTCCACTCAATACTTAACGCGAGTTCGATATAAGTCCAGATCCTAGCATCCCAGTTTCTTGTAAACGGGTAAACCGTTAAAACGGTTTTAAATTATTAATTTTTGAGTTGAACCCCCGAATTAATTCGGGGGTTACTTCTAAATATCAAGATAATTTGAACTGTTTCAACAGTTTTTATCTCCACTGTTAAAAATATTTCCATATATCAAACTCACGTTATTCGCGATTATCTGCTCTAACACAGATAAATCACATTTGCAGTATTACCGGTAATACTGTATATTACCAGCACCAAAAATGGAGTTTAAATGAAACCTGTAACCTTCAAAATCAACGACGACCTGCTCAATGAAATGGATGCTCTTGCAGCAGAATTGCGGGAAAACCGTAGCTCACTGATAAAAAAAGCTTTGTCATTTTATATCGATAATTATGACGGCATTATTGCCAAGACGCGGCTGGAAGATCCCGAGAGTAAAACGATTCCTCACGAAGAAATTCTAAAAGAATATGGCCTCTTATAAAATTGAATGGGATACACGGGCACTAAAAGAACTAAGAAAATTGCCGCGTGACACCGCCATCCGAATTTTAAATGCAGTTACATCACTAGCAGATAATCCCTATCTGGGACAATCGCTTAAGGGAGCGTTTCAGAATTTTCGAAGACTGCGTGTCGGTGACTACCGGATTATTTATTCAATAATAAATAAACTACTAACCATACGCATATTGAGAGTTGCGCATCGACGGGAAGTTTATCGTTCTTAAAGACCGACTCTGGATTTTTATAGCCTGTACAAAAAAATGGAGCAATCTATAACAATTTCGTATCTCGTTGATCTTTTTATTAGTTATTTCCAGTGCCTTTCTATAACTATTCCTGCTTGTTTATTATAGTCACAGTCAATATTTTTAAATCAATGAAGTCCATCCGCGATCGTCTCGAAGCCCTCTATTCAAAAGCCGGACAACAGTCGGCAGAACCGCAGACAGAGCATGCGATTCGCCGTGAACTGGATCGGTTATACCAGCATAAACCGGGAGAAAAATTCTTTCCGAAGTCGCAGCTGGAGCAGGAAGCGCAGTCAATTTCCGATCTGGTCAACGGAACCTGGATCAATACCCACTTTGGCGATATCTTCCGGGCTGAATTCGAGTACTCGTTGGATGAACCTTATGGCAATTTGTTACTTAGTGAAATCCTTCCATTTTCGGCTGAGACTTGTACCGAAATTTTCCAGATTCCTAACATCCAGCAAGCAGAAGAATTAATTTTTATTGATACAGAAACAACCGGGCTAAGCGGCGGCACGGGCACAATTGCATTTCTGGTTGGGCTGGGCTTCATTCGAGATCGGCAATTTTTAGTGCATCAATATTTTATCACCCAGCTCAGTCATGAGGAAGGTCTGCTGGAACTGCTACAGCCGGTTATCGCCAATTTCCAATGCCTGGTTACGTATAACGGCAAAGTCTTTGATATTCCGATATTGAATGCTCGTTTCGTTTTGAACCGCTTGCCGCCTCTGCCGGAAAACATGCCGCATATTGATTTACTTCATCCAACCCGCACAATCTGGAAATATTCGCTGGAAAACTGCAAACTCAAAACCATCGAAACCGATCGGCTGCAACTCTACCGCGAGGGCGACATCCCCGGCGAGCTGATTCCCGATGTCTATTTTGACTACCTGCGCAACCGCCGGATTGATAAAATCGAACGTATTTTCTACCACAACCGCTTCGATATCATCACCATGCTGGCAAATTTAATTCTGATCATCAAGTCCTATCAAACCGTCGAACCCGAAGACAATCCGCTTACCGACTATGCCAAAGCCCGCCTGTTTACCCGCAAAAAAGATATTGAGCGCAGTATCAGTCATTATCAGAACGTCCTGAACTCACAAATTTCTGCCAGCCGGCGGCAAAAAACCTACCTGGAAATAGCCGCGCTTTATAAAAAGTTGAAAAAATACGACGAGGCTTTGCATTACTGGCAGGCGGCGATTCACCCCGATCATCCCTTTAACCTTGAACCGTATATCGAACAGGCAAAATATTTTGAGCATAAACTCAAGGATCTAAACCGGGCGATTGAAATAGTCGAGCAGGCTCTGGATAACCTGCCGTTGTCCCGTTCCATGGAATCAAACCTGCTTATTCACCGCCTTAACCGTTTGAATCTGAAACTGGCTCATCATAACCGACGTTAAAAGGAATATTTATGGCAAACTCCATCGAAGAATTACTGAATCAAAAAGAACTTCGCGAAAATATCGAGTACATCCACCGGATTGCTGGCTCGGCAGGCAAGACAGCCAATTTTCCGGACAACTTGCTGCCGGAAATTAAAGCCGTCCTCCAGCAACGTGGCATCACGTCGCTTTATTCTCATCAGGCGGAAGCCTGGCAATACGCTGAAAATCAGCAGGATTTCGCCGTGGTGACACCGACCGCTTCGGGTAAAACCCTGACCTACAATCTGCCAGTCCTCCAGGAAATGATCAACTATCCATCCTCGAAAGCGCTTTATCTTTTTCCCACCAAAGCCTTAAGCCAGGATCAGATGAACGAAATTCACGAGATGATTACGCTATTAGAGAAAGACATTAAGGTTTATACTTTCGACGGTGACACACCGGCTAACGCCCGCCAGGCAATTCGCAAGCAAGGCAACATCGTAGTCACCAATCCCGATATGCTGCATCAGGGAATTATGCCGCATCACACCAAATGGATGCAGTTTTTCCAGAACCTGAAATTCGTGGTCATTGATGAAATGCACATCTACCGCGGCGTTTTTGGTTCACATATGACCAATGTCATTCGCCGCTTGCGACGACTTTGTAAATTCTATCGCTCCGATCCGCTTTTTATCCTTTGCTCGGCAACAATCGCCAATCCTAAAGAACATGCCGAAAAGTTGATTGAAAAACCGGTTCAATTGATTGATCAATCCGGCGCACCGCTCAGTCCAAAGACAATCTATTTCTACAATCCGCCGGTCGTTAATAAAGAGCTCGGCATTCGGGCAAGTTATATCAAACAGACACGCTATTTAGCCAATCTTTTTATTCAGAAAAAAATTCAGACGATTGTATTCGCTTTATCTCGCCTGAATGTCGAAGTGCTGACCAAGTATCTGAAAGACGACTTCGAAAGCAATCGCGAAGCCCTGAGCCAGCCGGAAAAAATCGCCGGTTATCGCGGTGGCTATCTCCCCAACCGACGCCGCGAAATTGAAAAGGGTATCCGCGAAGGCACAATCAGAGGAGTTATTTCCACCAACGCCCTGGAACTCGGCATTGATATTGGCAGTCTGGATGCCACAATTCTGGCTGGCTATCCAGGCAGTATTGCCAGCACCTGGCAGCAATTCGGGCGCGCCGGTCGCAGCGGTCAGCGGGCGTACGGCATATTTGTCGCCCGTTCCAATCCGGTAGATCAATTCCTGATGAAATATCCCGACTACTTCTTCTCCAAAAGTCCCGAACATGCCCGCATCAATCCCGATAACCTGATGATACTGGTAGATCATATTAAATGCGCAGCTTTCGAGCTGCCCTTTGAAGTTGACGAGACCTTTGGGACCGTCGGCTGGGAAGATCTCAAGGAAATCCTGAAATTTCTGGTTGAAGGTGGCATTCTCCACCGTAGCGGCGATCGCTGGTACTGGTCGGAAAACTCATTTCCAGCTGCGGTTGTTAATTTAAGAAGTTTCCCTGAAGGTAATTTTGTTGTTGTAAATACCAATAATAAAAATAAAATTTTAGGAGAGGTTGACTATAGTTCTGCAGCCGAGACAATTTTTCCGGGTGCAATTTACCTATTTTCAGGAAGTCAATATATCGTCGATAAGCTCGATTGGGATGGTCGAAAAGCCTATGTGCGAAAAACTGATTCTGATTATTATACTGAATCAATTACAAATACCAGGATTAAAATATTAACAGATGATGAACAAAAAAGTGTTGGCTATTTAAAAATTCACAGTGGTGAAGTTCAAGTATTAAAAGAAGTAACCGGTTATAAGAAAATCAAATTTTATACAATGGAAAATGCTGGATATGGAAATATTAATTTACCTAATATTGAAATGGCAACAACCTCATACTGGTTCACAATACCACAAAATCTATTGAATAAATTAAGTTGGTCAAGATACGAAATAATTGATGGGATTCGTGGAATAAGCAGAGCATTACACTATGTTGCATCGATTAAGATAATGTGTGAAATAAATGATATTCAACATGCAATCGGAGATAAATCTTCAAATTGGTTTATTAAAAGTGCATTTAACGAAAGGAGTACTTATAATGAAAGGACTGTTTATACAATAAATCTAAAAAACGAAATTGAAAATATTGATCTTAAAGATTTAGATTTATTCCAGCCGACGATTTTTATCTATGATAACTATCCCGGCGGGATTGGATTTACCCCTTTACTCTACGATTCCCATGAAGAACTATTGAAAAATACGCTGAAACTGATCAGCACTTGCGCCTGCCCCGATGGTTGCCCGTCATGTGTCGGACCTAAATTGGAAGTTGGTGAAAAAAGTAAGCAAATAGCAATCGAAATATTATCGCTTATTACTAAATAAAAATCAGATTACAATTCCTTAATAAAGCAACGGCGGCGTTTATGCTGGCGCTTTTCGAAATGTTTCCACTGCTGCTGAATTTTATTATTCATTTCCAGCTCTGGATTGGATTCGGCATATTTAATCCCATGCGCGACAAAAGTTCGTCCCATCTTATCCAGCAACATACCGGCTACACCCTTTGATTGATAATCAGGATGCACGCCAATCAGATAGAGATCAACGACGTCATTCTTTTTCAATGCTCTCATTAAATGGATAAAACCGAAGGGAAATAACCGGCCTTTACCTTTCTGGAGTGCCTTCGAAAGTGATGGTAAAGTGACCCCGAATCCGATCACTTTATTCTCCTGGTTTAGAATCAAACCAATATAGTCAGGGGTAATAAAACCCAGGTACTGTTTGATATAGGCATCGATTTGGGCTTGAGTCAGCTCGACTACCCCATATAGCTCCTTGTATGCGATTTGCAGAACATCAAATAACTGATTGGCATAGGGCAGGATATCCCTTTTGGTTGACTTGGCTTCCAGTATCCTAAATCCGTATTTCTGCTTAATCAGATTTGAATATTGAGTAATCTCTTCAGGGAAAGTCTCGGGGATCTTAATCTGATACTCCACCCAATCTACGTCCTTCCGGTAGCCTAATTTTTCCAGATGTTCTGGATAATAGGCATAATTATAAATTGTCGCCATAGTGCCCAGTTCATCGAACCCTTCAACCAACATTCCTTCATGATCGAAATCCGTAAATCCCAGCGGACCATGAACCGATTCAGCACTCTTTTCCTTAGCCCAATTTTCTACCGCGCCTAATAATGCTGCCGAAACTTCCGGGTCATCAATAAATTCGATCCATCCGAAGCGTACTTGCCGTTTACTCCATTTCTCTTCGTGACGGTGATTGAAAATCGCTGCGACTCGCCCGACAATTTTTTTATTCCGATAAGCTATCCAGCATTTTACCTCGCAAAACTCAAAGGCGGGATTTTTTTTTGGAGATAAAGTGTTCATGTCATCCATGATTAATGTTGGGACAAAATAGGGGTGGCTGCGATAATGACTTAAAGGAAACTTGACGAATTTGCGTAAATCTCGGCGGGATTGAACTTCTCTTAATTGTACACTCATAAATACCTCGGATGAATAGGTTTTGTCTTGATTGGATTAATTCGGTTTAAATAGTGAAATTGTATGCCGGATCAGGCTTAGATCACCGACTGCTCCATGCCCCGGTATTACAATTTTTGATTCCGGATAGCTTAGCAGCATTTTTTCTAACGTGATCGGCCAATCTGCAAGGACTGCATCATTGATATTGCCTAGACCTTTCCAGACTAATGCTTTGACAAGACAACCGCCAAATAGAATTTTTTCATCCGGCAGCCAGACAATAATATTATCCACCGTATGACCGGCACCAGGATATTTACAGATAAGTGCCTTATCATTTAGATAAAGCACAAGCGAATCGGAGAACGTAGCTTCCGGCAATGGGAGGTTTTTTGCTTTCGCGATTTCCCGGGTTTTATCAAGGGCATAGGAGTGAATCCCGTTTTTGTGGACAGTAGCCAATCCACCCATACAGTCCTTATGCCAGTGGGTAATAATAAATCCCTGAATCGTGACCTTAAAATATTTACTCACCCAATCAATCAATTCCTGGGTCTCACGATCCTGCCAGGGGGTATCAATGATGAAAGCCTTGTCGCCATCCAGACAGACCATTCCATTAGCCGGAAAATGCGGCGCTTTTTCCAGGTCATAATAGGAAGTATACAAATAAGCATGCTCGGTAAGTTTGCGTAACTCAAGATCAGCCGAGATCTGGATACTTTCGTCCTGCCCAAACAAATTCACCATGAAGGGCAACACTACTAATACCAAAACATATTTTATTTTCCAAATCATTATAATTGAACTCCGGGTTTAATTGTACAAATTTTAAATGATTTAAAAAATAGGTGTTTTTGGATAATAAAAAAAATAAAAAATGGGCTGTTTTAAGCCCCTTGACTTAGTAGCGGGGAGAGGATTCGAACCTCTGACCTTTGGGTTATGAGCCCAACGAGCTACCAACTGCTCCACCCCGCGATCACTATTCTAAAATTTAAAAAATCACCTTATATCAATACCTCACTTCGTCCAGGTAGAGCCCAACGAGCTACTCCCGATCTATCGGGACTCCACCCCGCGATCACTATTTTAAAAATCTAAAAGATCATCTTCTATTCAATACTTCACTTCATCTAAATAGAGCCTAACGAGCTACTTCCAATCGTCTTAAAAAAGCATAGGTAATATCCGCACTTTCAACGGAATTTACAAGAGTCTTTTTGGATTTATTATCTTATCCAATTCAATGCAATTAAAAATTAAAATCTGGACCTCTAAAGATAGAAAAAGTGTTCTTTAACCTAATTATAATTATAGTGTATACACTGTTAATAGCTTATCTGGAAAACTCTTACCTTGATACCTTAAGAGAGATTTCTTAGTTTTACTCACAGGCCATTTCTAATTCCTTTATGGATTATACAAAAATCAAATTTTTGAATATTACTCACTCGTTAATTTTTAAACTCAAAGTCAGTATTCATTATATTTTATCACCAATTGTTTCAATTCATCCAATTGTGACTTGGTTAATCCCTCTGGAGTAAATCCAGCTGCTCGACACTGCATCCAGATTTTTGCTGATTTGCAGACAATATCAATTTTGTCGAAAGTATCGTGAAGAGTCTTACCAATTGCGAACACACCGTGTTTTTTCCATAAGACAACATCATGCTCCTCGAAACTCTGTACAGTAGCGTCGGCAATTATTGAAGTTCCGGGTAAAAGATAAGGTACTAATCCAACACCTTTGGGAACAAAAACCATCGCTTCGGGGTGCATTCCCCAGAGAATCGTATTTAGATCATCACTTTTTTGAATTTTATCCCAATGGGTAAGCGCAATTAGCTCCGTTGCATGAGTATGGATCACGACAGTTTCATCTGTACCTCTCCGGGCAATCAGATCATGAATGTTCAAATGTGATAGTAACTCTGAAGAAGGCTTGATTGCAGCATCACCAACTGTTATCGGGAAATATCCACCACCCTTCTGGCTGATCCTGATGAACATACCATTACCGAGAGGCTCCCGGGCAACATCGCGCATACGTGTACCGGTGCCCGTAATAAAAAAACATACATTACCCAAATGAGTTACCGGTGAATCAAGGATTTGCTCATTGCTTTTAGAGACAATTTCCTCTCGTACTCGGGCAGAAATCCGAACTGAGATATTGCCGGCATTCTTTTCCGACCACCCTCTCTGCCACAGAAATCCGGCAATCTCGGCAATGTCACTTACCAGAGTTTCAATCTTTTTATGTTGAATGAATATTGATTTCAAGGAATTCAAATTGCTCATACTCAATCTCAGGTTTTATTATTTGGATAAATATAATCGTAATGAGATGAAATTGTGTTGACTGCATCATCTAGGCGTTGATACATCCCGAGTGCAGTTAGGGCAAATGCCGCGGCACCCAGGACGGTTGTTTCCGATTGTTGCGCTAACTTTAAAGGTATTCCCAGAGTATTTGCCCTGATCTGGTTCCATAATTGATTCTTGGCACCACCACCGACAATAATCAATGAATCGGCTTTGAATTGCCCAATTTCTTGTAAAAAATTTAATCCCTGTCGGGTTTTCTCAGCTAATGCTTCCAGGGCAGCGCGATATATCTCTCCGCGTGAGGTGTGCATTCCTAAACCGCTGATACTGCCGCCGTTGGTTGCAAAATCCGGGATAATTGATAAAGTAGTTGAGTTTGGCGAAACAGCAACAGCTTCTTGAATCATCATATCATAGACCTGTTTGGGATCACTTGCCAGTTCCCGGGTATAAAAGTTGCTTTTAATCCACTCCAATACTCCCGAGGCGAGCCACTGAATCCCGGTATTATAGAGACCGGGAACCGCATCCAGCTCATTCGTCACTCCAGCTTTCAATTGATCAAAGTCGAGATCCAAATTCCGGGTACGGGTCATTAAAATCTCCCACGTCCCGGAACTCAGCACCGCTTCATTTTCACCGGCGCCCGAACCGATTAAGGCAAACTGTGTATCATGCCCAGCCAGAATCACCGGTATTCCCGGCGCCAAACCAAATTCTTTAGCCGCCTTAGTTGTAAGTTCACCCGTAACTGTCCCGGCATCGGCCAAATCGGCAAATTTATTTGGAACATCAATAGCCTCGAGAATCTCAGTCGAAAGTGTTCTCTGCCCGATATCCATCAACATCGAGGTACCTGCCATTGTGTAATCGTTGATCATATTCCCGGTCAGTCTATTTACAAAAATGGATGGGATAAACAAAAATGCGTGCATCCGATCAAGAACCTCGGGATGATTTTCCTTTAACCAGATAAGAACGTTGATAGTGTTAAAATTAAAATTGTTAACACCACAAATTGCATAAAGCCGTTCCAGGGAGATATACTTATCAATATTCTCCATAATGGGAACTGTACGCTGACACTGCCACGAAATAACCGGATAGAGTAAATCGCCGTTTTCGGCTACAGGAGCACCGTTGACGCCAAAAGTCGTGACCACGAGAGCAGCCACATCACTTTTAGAAATTTGACTGATAACTGATCGCGTACAAAGTGCAAATTTCTGCCAGATTTCCTCAATATCCCAGATTAAACCAGGTGGATAAAAGGGATCGGCTTTAGCCTTATTCGGAACAGAGTGCATGGCGACGATTTTACCATTCAGGTTAACCGCAACAGCCCGAACATTCGTCGCCCCACAGTCAAGTACGATGATGACATTACCTTGCATATTATCAGCGGTAAAGCGGTCCGTAAGTTTGGCAAGCCCGGTAATCGGCTCCCTCCGCATCCATGCCATGGGCAGACCAGGCCGAAGGTCGGAAAATTTTCTCTTCCGAAACATTATGCATACAAACGGGTATGCGCAGCATTGCTGCCAGGGTTATTAGGTCGGCGCCGATATGACCATAACTCGAGGCACAATGATTCGCGCCCCAGTTAGCCATTACCGAATATACATCCTTATAAGCACCTTGCCCGGTTAATCGCGGGACAAACCAGGTTGTTGGCCAGCTAGGATTAGTTCTATCACAGAGCGTTCGATTCACCTCCTCCGGTAGGTCAATGGTATACCCCTCAGCAATCTGCAGAACCGGTCCGAGCCCTTTCACCAGATTAATCCGCGAAACTGTTATGGGCATCCCGCCACGTGTTAAAAATTCGGATGAAAACCCGCCACCCGGAAAATACTCACGAATTGCCGGGTACCAGGAGGTTGCCCTCAGACATTTTTCGACTTCTTCCGGTGTAATTTCCCAAAAAGGCTTGATAGCCGGTAGACCATTAATCTTCTGCTGGCCGGTGAAATCAAGGGCCGAGGCACCTGAATTGATCAAGTGAATTATTCCATTTGCCGGCATATTTTTCAATACTCTTCCTGTTACCCGCCTAACGGCTTCAGGACTCCAATATGTACGAATATCGGAAAACATTTGAGCCGTATTAGTGAGCAGATAACCAAAAAGCATCGCGACACCATTCAGCGCATCATTTTCGGTGGCAACCAAATAGGGCTGACGCACGCCGTTCCAATCAAACGAGGAACACAGGATCGCTTCGAGAAAATCGCCATTGGGTTGATAATCGGTCCACTGTCTCTGTCCCTGAAAGCCAGCCAGGATGGCGTTATGACCCAACGCCTCTTCACCATAGCCTATCTTCCTTAATTTAGGATTACCAACCATCAAGTCGCGGGCAATAAGGGCCATTTTTACTACTTTTTCCCATTCGGCATCTTTCCGGGCACGAGTTTTAGGAATATTGTTATAATCCTTTCCTTCCCGGCAATTTATCTTCACCCACTTTAGCGCCTTCTCGTACTCTACCTGATCATAAATCTTCTGATCCATACGGCGCATGAATTCAGACAAATCCACATATTCATTGCGCATTCCTAAATAATCCTGAAAGAAATCAGCATCTACAATTGAACCGGCAATGCCCATAGAGACAGAACCCATCGAAAGAAAGGACCTACCGCGGATACGTGCCACTGTCAAACCGGCTCTTACAAAACGGAGGATTTTCTCCTGGACATCAGTCGGAATAGTTAAATCATTAACATCTTGCACGTCCCTACCATAAATTCCAAAAGCCGGAAGGCCTTTCTGATTATGTGCGGCTAACACGGCTGCCAGATAGACGGCGCCGGGACGCTCGGTACCATTAAATCCCCAAATGGCTTTGGGGAGATGCGGATCCATATCCATCGTTTCGCTTCCGTAACACCAGCATGGCGTCACAGTCAGGGAAACGCCGACGCTTTGCAGACGAAATTTCTCGGCACAAGCAGCTGCCTCGGCTACCCCACCAATACAGGAATCGGCAATAATACATTCTACTGGGGATCCGTTAGGATACTTAAGAGTAGCGCTTATGAATTCGGCAGCAGCTTTGGCAATATTCATAGTCTGAGATTCAAGGGATTCCCGTACTCCCCCCAAGCGCCCATCAATAGTCGGACGAATACCGACTTTCGGAAAAATACTCTCCATCGCCATATTTAATCCCTCAATATTACCTTATTAAAAAATGTTCAATTGGACCTTTCGATAGTTGCCCAGGTCTTATCTCAGATAAACTTATTTCCAAAAACAAAACAATCCTCACATTATTAAT
>CAZJIU010000066.1:0-12052 GCA_964546145.1 uncultured bacterium | reverse complement strand
CTATTCCAATGCTCAATTGGCAGAGTCCGGCGGTTGCCGGATTAACCACTAGGTTGTAGGTTCTTCCGTAGGTCACAAAGGACTCCGCTTTGCGGAGAACTCCTTTGGAGGAGTCATACCGCCGGAGCGACTTGACGCTGATTCAATTCTATCGAACTTATTCCAGCCGCTGAATATGAGCCCCGACATTATTTAGTCGTTGCTCAATATTTTCATAACCGCGATCAATTAGTTCAACCCGATCAATGATACTGGTTCCACGGGCGGTTATGGCAGCTATCACAAGAGCAATTCCGGCTCGGATATCCGGACTACTTAATTCCTGAGCCCGCAAGCGGGTTGGTCCGGTAACTAAAACCCGATGGGGATCACACTGAGTAATCTCGGCTCCCATCATGATTAATTTATCAACGAAAAACATGCGCGACTCATACATCCAGTCGTGACATAATGTAGTTCCCTGCGCTTGAGTTGCCAGTATAATCATTGGGCTCATCAAATCTGTCGGAAATCCGGGCCAAAGACCGGTCTGAATTTTTTTTACTTTGGATATTAGTGGAGAAGGTTCAATCGTAAGTATATTATCAGCAATAAAATTTAATTTGACATTCAAATTTTCAAGATGATACGCGGTCATTATTAAATTCTGGCGCTCCGCATCATGAATTGTCAGTGTCCCTTTCGTACAGGCTGCGACAATGGCAAATGTCCCTGCTTCAATGTAATCAGGCATGATTCGATGAGAAAAACCATGCAGTACTTTTAATCCGGTCACCGACAATCGGTTTGTTCCTTTTCCTTCAATTTTAGCTCCCATTTTTTCCAATACGACAGCCAAATCAGTGACATGCGGTTCACAGGCAGCATTATTAATCGTACTTGCGCCAGGAATCGTTGCTCCCAATAGCAACGCATTTTCGGTTGCCGTAACCGATGCTTCTCTTAGAAAAATATCCGCCGGATGGCTTTTAGCCAGCTGAATCTGATAATATTTTTCAACCACATTTTTATTACATCCAAAATATTCTAAAACATCTAAATGACTATCAACTTTGCGACGTCCGATAGTACAACCACCCGGAGGTATAATGGTAACCTCACCAGTCCGAGCCAGCAGCCCTGACATCAGCAGAATTGAAGCCCGCAGACTACTCGTCAACTCATCATTCGGGTGCGAGTGAGTAATTGTCCCGGTAATCCGATAATGATTTTGATTAATCTTTTCGACTTTTTTACCCAGATTTTCAAGAAGGGCCATCATTGAATGAACATCTTTAATTTCGGGGACATTTTCAATCAGGCATTCTTCATCGCTCAAAATTGTTGCCGCCAAAATTGGTAAGGCAGCATTTTTATTACCAGCAACGATTATCTCGCCATTTAACGGTGTGCCACCACTTATTCTAAATTTTGCCATAAATTATTTCCCCTTTAAAATAATTTTCAAATTGACTCTTTGGAAATAAAATTACAGAGATAATCACAGACTTCCTCAGTGCCGAGAATGCCCCCAAGGTCCATTGTAATCCAATGATTATCAAAATTATTTTGGACTGCCCTATCTAAAAGATCAGCTTCCATATTTAATTTTAAATCTTCTAATATATTTTTTAAAGCCAACACGGCACATAAGGGATTGGCAGTGTTATGCCCGGCATATTTGGTTGAGGCGCTTTGCATAATTCGATATACTCCAATAATGTCTGGATTGATTTCAATTGAATATGCCAACCCATAACCGCCGGTAATCGCCGTAGCTAAGACAGATAAAATATCACCAATATTACCAGGTAGGAGAACTACTCCAAACTCGTCGGGATCTTCGAGGATATCCTTAATCAGCGAATTAAAAACTACATAGCTGATTTGCATATCTGGATAATCGGCAATAACATTTTTAATCAATGATCTCCAAAATAGATGACTTTGAGGTAATATTGCACTTCTGTCACTAAACCAGATTTTATCACGTCCCTTCTTTTTAACGAATTCGAGAGCTGTTTTGATGAACTGTTGGGAATTTCTACGCGAATAAATATTGGTCTGAATGACCATTTCAGTTTCTTTACCGATATTGAGATTGTTTTCAGCAACACCCAACAGACTCTCTAGATTTTCTTTTATGATGAGGATATCGATTGATTTCATTTCGATATCTTTGATTGTGGACAGCCAACTACGGTATAATTTTACCGGATGTATGTTTAAGATTAAATTCAGGCGATTTCGAAGAGTAAAGATTATCTCCTTGGCATGTTTCATATCGGGGATTCGCGGATCGCCTAAAGGTCCGAGCAGAATCGCATCAAAATTTTTGGAAATTTGATCAACAAATTCATCCGGCAGTGTAATTTTCGTCTTTAGATAGTAGTCAGCGCCGTAAGGAAATTTCGTCAGTTCTATTTTTGAGTTGGAGCGTATGTTTAAAGCAGAAATAATTTTTTCAACCTGAGCAATTAATTCAGGACCGATCCCATCACCTTCAATAACTGCAATCCGGATTGTTTTCATTTCTGGCATTTTTAGAAGCTTTGATTAATATATTCGTAATACGGTGTTATCAGGCGATAATCTCCAAAGCCGCTTTCATCTATGAAAACAAATGTTCGGTTGATCTCATAATAGTACCAGATTTCATAGGGCTTGGATTGAATTTCAAAAGGATGCCTTTCGATATCATTAGGTGGACCAAACAGAATAAAAATCATACCCATATCGGTCTTCCACCCTTCCAAAAAACCGGTAAAATGCTCGTTGGCATATTGAACTCGTTTATAATATTCATTCATAAGTTCATTTGTATCGGTATTTGGCGATGGATCTTTCTCTTTCCAGAATTTTAAGAATTTTTCCTTTTTTTCGGCATCTTTTGAATTTTTAATATCTTTTATGACGCCGGGATTAGCAATATAACGCATCTGTTCGACTGCTTGATCCAGATCTTCAATTAGTTTTGACATCCCAACCCACCGCAGCTGGAAAACACGTTGCTCACTGGCTTCATCACGACCAATTTTAACTGTAATTCTCAACTGATATTTGGCAAACCCGAGTTGACTTCGATCAATGGTCAGCCTTTTTTTGGTAATTCCGTTATAAAAAGTATCTTTTACTGTCTCCGTAAAAAGTACTTTTTTCTCCATATTGGCAACTGAATATTTAATTACTCCTTGACCACCATCGGACAAAACATCAAACACTACATTAAAATGGGGCTTTGAATCCGAAACCGTACCTTCTACCGAGGCAACTTCATCAAGAGTACCATTTTCATTTTGAAATTCTTTTTCGATAATATTGATATTACTTAAAGTAATCGGTTCAGTGTAAAATTCGCTGGAGTCAATTTTCTTTTTTCGGTATGTACTTTTTTTTGTATCAAGATCAAGCACACCAATAACTAACATTAGTTTACTCGGTTTAACGTTATAGGTCACTTTATTTACATCAAATAAATCTTGAGAATTTGTCTCATCAAAAGATTTAGTCGACAATTCCTGAGTCCAAATCCGAGAGGCAACCTTGGCATCACTTTCATCTAGTAATGTGACAGAGATTTCATATTGAGCAACGAATAACTTATCTTTTTTGATAAATTGGATAGCATCGAAGGGTACCTTGATCGTAATTTCAATTCTGACTGAGTCTTTGGTTTCAAGCGGGAATGCACTGGCTTCATAATAGAAAAATGGTGTATCTGAACTCTCATTATATTTCGCAGGTTTTTCTTCTTCTTTGGCAAAGATGTTAAAAGCCAATAATAAAATAATAAAAACTGCTTTTATTAAATTCCTAAAATGCATACTTCCTCCATTGATACTTAGTTAATCCTTGATCGGTGGCAAACCAAACCTGATCGCCGTCAATCAGGATTTTGTAAACATTATTGCCCGCTAATCCATCTATCCTGGAATATTGTTCGGTATAGTAGTCCTTCAAACGGTATAAAAAAACACCCTTAGAAGTACCAATCCATAAATAGTCGTCACTCATTGACATGTCATATACCGCCGTTTCAAAGGGATTAAAAAACAATGGTGCAGTTTTCATAATTTTTCGATCAGATGAATATTCCAGAAAACCATCCGGGCGATAAAAAAGGGCAATAGAATCATTGGCAGCCATGGCGATGTAATCAGCCGCTATCTGTCGGTCAATGTTTGTCGCTTCTCCAAACATATCATAATGTTCAACATTATGGGTTAATTTGTCAACAGAATAAAGGCCGTTATCGGTACCGATCCAGACTAAATCATTAGCTACAATTATTTTATAAATCTTCATTTTCTGACGTTTATTAGTTAGATAAACTCTTTTAATATCCAAATCTAGTAAGGTAATTTTATTTAATCCCAAGGGAGTTCCAATCCAAGCCAGTGAGTCTTCCAGAGCAATAGTCCAAATGATTTCATCCTGTAAACCTTTTGACATTGAATAACGATGCCAGCGGTTTTTCAGAGTGTCAAAGACCAATAATCCTTGTTCGGTTCCAATCCAGACCCGATCATTGAGTGCAGCCATATCATATACCTTTTCCGAAGAGATTTCGGGAATAATCCCGCTTTCAAAGTAAGACCAAGTTGCATCGTAAGGATTAAATACAGAAATTCCACTGCGGTTAAAATCATCATCCTTTCTTTTAGATAGGTTTCCTAACCAGATAGTGTCATCAGATCGAGCCATTGCAGTAATCGAATTTTGTAATGGACCGATTGGATGGACAGTCATCGTCTTGATATGAGATTCACCCTCGATAATCCCAAGTCCCCATACCCCACCAAAGAGATCACGATTAATATCAGTAAAAAAAATACTGACCGGAAAGTCGCGAAAATAATCATCGTAAATTCGCCAATCTGTCTCGAAGCGGTAGGGTTGATTAATGAGATAATGCTGAAATGGCGGAAGCGGATCATTCCGGCTTGGCGCCCACTCAACAGAAACGGAAGTACTGGATGAAAATCCGACTGACGAGCCTGACATTTTATTAATAAACTCCAAGATATTATTCGTTGCTTGAATCCAAATATATTGAAAATCAACTCCCAAACGATAAATGGATTCAGAATCAGGAATATTCAATCTTTCTTTGGAAATATTAGTCCATTTATTAGCTGTCGGTATTAAATAACTGATTCCTTCACGATGGGCAGCCCAGAGATAGGAAGTTGCTGGATCAAATAAAACAGCGGTAATATAATCATCAGCCATCCCATTGCTGACGGTATAAGGTTCATCCCAATATTTGTTGTATTTCTGATACGGAATTATCCCACCACTTGTACCAAAATAAACGTATTCATGTCCAAGACTTAAGCTGGTGGGATAATTACTGTTCTTATAAGTAACCCAGTCTCCCATGTCATAAATTCGGACCGGTTGGCGGTTTACTTCTCCAGGCAATAATCGATATGTTAAAAGTAAAAAGAGGATAAAATTAAATTTCAATTTCATTTTTAACGTACTCTGATGAACATTTTACCAGCCAGCTGCTGAATATATCCTTTTAATTCGAGAGAAAGTAAGTGCGGTAATATTTCATAAGGAGATTTTTCAAGTTTGGTTGCCAGGTCATCAATGTTTATTGGTTCGTTTGATAAACTTTCGAAAACTGCCTTCTCTTCTCCCTCAAATTCAAATTCAATCTTTAATTGTTGCGGTTGCTTAGGATACTTGCGCATAGGCTCAATTTCTTCCAGGATATCTTCAACACAGGTAATTAATTTAGCCCCGTTTTGAATTAAGCGGTTAGTCCCCCGGCTTTTTAGATCGTTGATTCGTCCCGGCAATGCAAATACTTCCCGGTTCTGGTCAACGGCATAATAAGCCGTCAGTATTGCGCCACTTTTATCACCGGCTTCGATTACAATTACACCCAAGCTCAAGCCCGAAATAATTCGATTACGTCGGGGAAAATTTACTCCGTCAGGTTTTGTACCAAGAGGAAATTCTGAGCAATACATCCCATTTTGAATAATTTTAGTGCGAAGTTCACGATTTTCCGGTGGATAGGTTATGTCTAAACCATTTCCCAATACCGCAATCGTTCTGCCCCCATTGTCTAAGGTTGCCCGATGAGCAATCGTATCAATACCACGAGCAAAACCTGAAATAATAGTAACTTCCTGAGCTACCAACCCTTTCATTAATTCTCCGACAACAGCTTTTCCGTATAAGGTGGGCTTACGAGTACCCACAATCGCAATTGCATCATTATCATTCTCGGTAAAATTACCTTGATAGTACAGTACAACCGGAGGATCATAAATACTCTTTAATTTAACCGGATAAAGATCATCAAAAATCGTAATTATTTGAAAAGGGCTGTTTTTTAATATTTGTAACTGGGACTCGATAGATTCCTGATTATCAAATGATTTGATCGCTTTAGCTAAACCTAAATCAATTCCCGGGATTCGACATAATTCGGCAATACTTGCATCAAAAACCCGTGTAATATCTTTAAAATGATTTTTAATATTTAGAATTCTACGCGGACCTAAGCCCGGGATTGAAATTAAACGCAGTGCGGCAGTGCTATTATCCATTAGTATTCAAAAGGATTACAATTTCAGTTAGCAGTTGATCTAAGCCCATTCCTTTGATTGCCGAGATTGGAATTACTTTAAGGTTTTCAATTTCCGGGATGGTTGCTTCCGGTTGGAGATCCCACTTTGTGAGAGCAATTATTCGTGGTTTGGATTGAAAATTTTTCAAATGATTATTCAATTCTTTATCAAGAATATAATATTGTTCTGGAATTTTATCACTAATGATTTCAATTAGAAATACTAACACTTTGGTTCGTTCCAGATGGCGTAGAAAACGATGTCCAAGTCCTTTGCCTAAATGCGCCCCTTCGATAAGTCCGGGAATATCAGCCATAACAAAACTTCGATAATCGCTATACTTTACGATTCCTAAATTGGGAGATAACGTTGTAAATGGGTAATCGGCAATTTTGGGTCTTGCAGCAGTTAGTTTGGATAGTAGTGTAGATTTACCTGAGTTTGGTAATCCTACTAACCCAACATCTGAAACGACTTTCAATTCGAATATTAATTCCTTTTCTTCAACGGGTTGACCAGGCTCGGCAAAACGTGGCGCTCGATTTGTAGGTGTCGCAAAGTTCATATTCCCCCGTCCACCTTTACCACCTCTGGCTACTATATAAGAATCATTATCATTGACTAAATCGGCGATAGCCTTCCTTGATTGCTCATCAATAATAATCGTTCCCGGGGGAACCCTGATAACGACCGATTCACCATTGCTTCCAGCCTTGTTACCACCTTGCCCTGAGATTCCATTACTAGCCTTATAGGATTTATGATATTTTAGGTCTTGCAAAGAGAAAAGGTTCGAATCAACCTGGACGATAATATTTCCGCCTTCTCCCCCGTCTCCACCACTGGGGCCACCTTTGGGAATATGCTTTTCTCTTCGGAAAGCAACGCAGCCTTTGCCGCCATTGCCAGCTTTGACTTTTATTCTCACCCAGTCTACGAACAATTTAGTGACCCTAATTAATAATTACCACACCTGTTTAAATCTATAACTGTCTACTATGTTTCGTTAATAATATTGACAAAAAATATCTCCTTCGCAAGAGCTACTTTGGAGATATTTAGCAAACAAGAAAATATTTTTACTGAGTGACTTGTTCCATCAATTCAATCATACGTTGCACAAACTCAGCCGGATTACTCAAATTACCGTCAATCAATAAAGCTGCTTCATAAAGCTGCATAATAGACTTGTGTAACAATACATCCTGATTATTGCTGATATACAGACGGTGAAGGTTGCGAATCAGGGGATGCTTCGGATTTATTTCCAATATCTTCTTTTGTGGAGCAATATCTTGTTTCATGAGCTTCATCATTCGCTCCATTTGCGGATCCAAACCATTTTTGCCAACAACCAGAGTTACCGGAGAATCAACTAATCGTTTTGAAGCGGTCACATCTTCGACTTTGTCTCCGAGAATTTTCTTGAATACCGAAATCAGCGAATTAATACTGGCTTCGTTTAAAGCATCTTCTGCTGAAGAAGTCTTATCCTCTTTCTTAATTTCTTCAAGACTGAGATCTGATTTTTCAACCGATTTCAGCTTTTTCTTCTCGAATTCCTCAATATCCGGTAGGACAAACACATCTACCGGGTCGGTTGTCAGCAACACCTCAATCTCATTTTTCCTGAAGTATTCAAGGTTCGGATTCCGTTCAAGAATTTCCCGGTTCTCCCCTGTGAGATAATATATTTCCTTTTGTTTCTCTTTTAGTCGCAAGACATAATCTTCCAGCGAAACCAATTCACCCTTGGGCTTTAGTGTTGATTCAAAACGAAGCAATTTGATTATCTTTTCACGATTGCTAAAATCAGTGTGAACACCCGTCTTCAACAGCATCCCGAAATTGTGATAAAACTTTTCATATTTACCGGGATCGTTTTTCGCCCATTCCTCTAACATTGACAATATTCGAGTAGTTAAAATACTCTTGATTTTCTCCATAACCGGGCTGTGCTGGGTCAATTCCCGGGATATATTAAGTGGTAGATCTTCGGTATCTACAACACCACGGACAAATTTTAGGTAATCCGGTAAAAGGTTTTTTGCATCATCCTGAATAAAAATCCGGTCAGAATAGAGGTGCAAACCTTTATCTTCGAGTTCATAAAACAGATTCAAAGGAGCCTTTGGCGGAATAAAAACAAGCGCTTTAAAATTCACTGCGCCCTCGAAAGAAAGCTGCAGATGCCCAAGTGGAGCCTCGAAATCGTTGGCAATAAATTTATAGAATTCAATTAATTCCTCTTCTTTGATATCATCTTTCGGACGCCGCCAGAGAGCTTCAACTTTATTGACCTTTTCTTTACCAATTTCGATTGGAAAATCGACAAAATTGGAGTATTTCTGGATAATCGATTTTACCCGATACTCCTCGCTAAAAGCTTTATGCTCATCTTTTAGCCGGAAACTGACCAGTGTCCCGCGCTTCTTGCGATCTATCTCTTCAACTGTAAAAGTCCCCTTCCCATCGGAAATCCAGCGATAACCTTTGGAATTCGGGTTGGCATGGCGGGTTTCAATTATCACTTCATCGGTGACCATAAATACCGAATAAAACCCGACTCCGAATTGACCGATCAAATCACCAGTTGGTAATTTTCCATCTTTTTGGACTTCCTCTAAAAATTTTAAGGTCCCTGAATTGGCAACGGTTCCAATATTATGAACTAACTCCTCCTCAGTCATACCGATTCCGGAGTCTTCAATACTGAATAGTTGTTTCTTAGAATCCAGATTGATGGCAATCTTCAATTCTTGCCCGGGATCAAGCATTTCCTGATTGGTAATCTGCATATAACGAACCTTATTCAAGGCATCTGAGGCATTGGAAACAAGTTCCCTTAAAAATATTTCAGGATGGGTGTACAGCGAGTGAACAATTATGTTCAATAAACGAGTTAACTCGGCTTTGAATTGGTAGGACTTCTTAGTACTCGCGGTATTTTTCTTAGCCATAATATTTCCTTTCTATTGATCTAATCCGTTATTGAAAAGCGAACATAAAATTATCGAATATCATGCCAAAAATCTACTCAGACAATCTGTCAGTTGTCTGCCCAGTTGAAGGTACCATTAGGAATTTATCCTTTCACCAAAAATTGCAATAAAGTGATAACTTTTGGATGTTCATTTCTTTTTTATTCCCTAAATTAGGGCGCTTTTTGGATTATCTTATTTTTTAAAAAAAATAAATAACCTTATTAGCCTTCTGATTTAATCAAAGACAATTTTCGAATAACCAATGCCGGATAATAGGTTTGTAGATAAAAATATAAAATAATGAATAATTATAAAGGGAGATCATTGCATGGCGAAAATATTGATTGTGGATGATGATGAAGATTTTGTTACTGCCGTTGCTCTTGTTTTAAAGAAGAATAACTTTGAGGTATCAACTGCGCATTCTCTTGAAGAGGGAATGGAAAAATTCGAAACAAGCCATCCCGATTTGGTTCTGTTGGATGTAATTATGGAACAACCCGATGATGGTTTTGTAATGGCTCAAACTTTAAAAAAAAGAAGTAGTTCGGTACCAATTCTGATGTTAACCAATATCGGTCAGGTAACCGGGATGGATTTTGGTAAAGACGAGGAGTTAGCGCCTGTTGATGATTTTATCCAAAAGCCAATAATGCCCAGTAAACTCCTTGAGAAAATCAATCTGCTGCTAAAAAAATAAGGAAGATTTCCATGCCCATAATTGATCGTCAAAAAATCAATCAGGAAATTGAAAAATTGAAATTTAAGTTTGGTGCTGATCGTTCGGCATTATTGCCCATGCTGCAGGATCTTCAAGAAAAATATGGCTACTTACCGGATATAATTCTGCAAGAAACGGCACATGCTTTAGGCATTCACCCGGTTGAAGTTGAAGGAGTAGCCAGCTTTTACTCTTTCTTCCGGACAAAAGAACGCCAGGGCAAGTACGTAATTCGATTATGCCAAACAATCTCCTGTGACCTTGCCGGAAAAACAAACACAGCCCGCCAACTGGAAAATGAATTAGGCATTAAATTTGGCGATACAACCCGCGATCATCTGTTTACTCTTGCGTACACCAATTGCCTTGGGATGTGTGACCAGGGCCCGGCTTTGTTAATTAATGATCGTCTTTTTTCGCGAGTAACACCCGATAAAATATCCCAGATTATTGCCGATTGTCGGCGGGATTTCCTAAAAAGCGAGTTCCCGGAAGTAGTTCCCTCTGATATAAAAAAGACCGGACCGATTTTGGACAATAAAATCGAAGCAGTAGAACCACTGAAAAAAGCTTTATCAATATCCCGTTCGGAAATTATCGGCGTAATTCGGGATTCAGGGTTAAAAGGTCGCGGCGGAGCTGGTTTTCCGACAGCTATTAAATGGCAATTAGCCGGAGCCGCCAAAGGAGATAAAAAATATGTCGTTTGCAATGCTGATGAAGGTGAACCGGGGACTTTCAAGGATCGGATGCTGCTCTACGAAAAAACCGGCCTTCTTTTAGACGGAATGACGATTGGCGCCTATGCGATCGGAGCAAGTAAGGGCTTTATTTACCTTAGAAGTGAGTATCTGTATATGCGCAAATATCTGGAAAAGGCTTTGGATAAACGACGTAATCAAAATCTCCTCGGTAATAATATTCTTCAAAAAGAGGGATTCAACTTTGACATCGAAATTCGTATGGGCGTTGGCGCCTATGTCTGTGGTGAAGAGACCGCGTTGATCGAATCATTAGAGGGTTATCGCGGTGAACCCCGCAACCGCCCCCCATTTCCGGTTGATACTGGATTTCAGGGTAATCCAACTATCGTGAATAATATCGAAACCTTCATCACTGCTGCGCTGATTGTTGGCAAGGATTCCGATTGGTTTAAGAAATTAGGCACCGAGAAATCGCGCGGCACCAAAATTCTCAGTGTCTCTGGTGATTGCGAACGACCAGGCATCTATGAATTACCGTTCGGAATTACAATTACCAAATTGCTCAAAGAAGTCGGCGGTGAAAATGCCAAAGCCGTCCAGATTGGCGGTGCTTCAGGTCAGTGTATTGCCCGAAAAGATTTTGAACACACAATCGCCTATGAAGATATTGGGACTGGTGGTTCGGTTATCATTTTTGGGCCAGACCGAGATATGCTACAGGTGGCCGAGAATTTCCTAGAATTTTTCGTCGAGGAATCCTGCGGACAATGCACCCCCTGTCGTTTGGGTAATCCTAAATTGCTCGAAGGTATCAAATTATTGAAACAGGGAAAATGTTCTGTTGCCTACCTGAACGAATTAAAGAAACTTGGCGAAACGATTCAGTTAGCCTCTAAATGCGGACTGGGACAATCGAGCCCTAACGCCTTCATTTCTATTATAGAAAATTTCAGATCGGAAATTCTGGGTCGCATCCAACAAGAATAGTTTTGAGGAGAAACAAATGTCAGAAGAAGATAAAATTCTTTTCAAAGAAGTAACTCGCTCACCTAAAAGTACAACCTCAGCTTCCGT
>CAZJIU010000065.1:0-12641 GCA_964546145.1 uncultured bacterium | reverse complement strand
TCCAGCGGACTGAGCATCGAACTTTCCAGGTGAACGTGGCCATCAATCAAACCGGGTGCGGCGTAAAGACCTTTCAGGTCAATGGTTTCCTTTGCCGCATAATCACCAAAGCCAACAATCTTGCCATCATGAACGGCAATGTCCGTCGGTATAATTTCGGCCGAAAGTAAATTTACGACCTGACAATTTTTTAATAAAAGGTCAACCGGAATCTCTCCCCGCGCCGCTGCAATTAATTCCTGCAAATTCAATTTATGCTCCTTTTAAAACTTTCACTATAAATAAAAAATACCCCTATGGGGTATTATTCGATTACATGATATTTTCATCGAAGTTAACCGGACAATTAGCGACAATTATTTGAGAACCAGACCGAGATGTCGGAATTGCCCTGCTTCAACGGATGAAGTGCCTTGATAAAATCAGCCAGATCATCTACATCAAATTCCAGACGATAATATTTAAGTGTCCAGAGTGACATCAAGAGTGCCAGGGTCCGGTTTTTACTATTAAACGGCTCTCCATCTACCATATAATACACAAACCAGCCCAGCTGCGCGTACAGGTCTTTCCGATTAGACAAGCGTTCGCCTAAAAAACTGGTCAGCGAACCGCCCCCCGGTAAGGAGACGACATTCTCCAGGGATTTCAGATCACGGACACCATGTTCACCATCGAATCGCTGATTGATCAGCCAGTTCACATAGCAGAGCAGTTTAATCTGTTTTTTCTGATCGTCAGTCATCAATACCTCCCAGTACATCTTCATGCTCAATCATCTGCTCCTCGATCAGCTTGAGGTGTTCCGGATCATAGTCATCGGGCAAACTGACTTTAATCGTTTTGAGAGTTACTTCACCGCGTTCATTATCAACATTCAGCTCGACCTCAGTACCGAAATCCCAGACCATCGCCCTGGTAACCTCCCTGGGCAGCAGAACACCTCGACTCGATCCGACCCGAATAATTTTTCTTTTCATGCTAACCTCAATTACTATAGGTTACTAATCAGCATCTACTCCATTCAGAATATCTTTGTACTCACTCAGGAAGCTGTCAAAATCCTCAAGGTAAGATTGCTTCTTCTTGACCTCTTCCCGTGGATTACGAAGGATTACTCGCTCATTCTCCTCATCCAATATCAGATCAATCTCATCACCAAAATCCCAGCCCATCATCCTGATGACATCTTTAGGTAATAGAATACATAGACTTGCACCAACTCTAACAATCTTCCTTTTCATAGGTTGCCCCTTTTTAGTTCACTGCCTAGCTAAAATAGTTTATTTAATATCAAAAATCAAGAATTCTTTCACGGAAAATGTTTAATCATTTATCATCCGCACAATGATAAATATAATAATAGATAAGATGTAAACAAGTAAAAATTATTTCATTTTGCAGCTAAGGCTAAAAAAATTCAGCAGGTTATCGAATTCTCAATTCGATCCCCGAGAAAAAATCCAAAAAATAAATATTCTTATATTATGTTGTTTCCTGAAATATTATATCGTGAATTAAATCCTCAGGCTATTGCGATGTCAAATCGGGCTTATTTCTTTTTCCTAGGAGAATAGCGTTCCGGCCAAAGTTTTTCCAGCCGCTGGCGAATAAATTTCTCCACTCCGGAGTCTTTCGGGAAATAGAATCCCGGATTTTCGAAACTAACGGGAAAGTAATTTTCATGGACAAAGCCGTCCGGATGATTATGGGGATAGCTGTAATCCTTGCCATAATTTAACGCTCGCATCAAACCGGTTGGCGCGTTGCGGAGATGGAGCGGTACATCGGGCAGCTCACCCGATTTGATCGCTGCCAGAGCATTTTCCAGAGAAAGGTACGCAGCATTACTTTTCGGCGAAGCTGCCAGGTAGGTTGTAACCTGCGCCAGAATAATTGCTGCCTCGGGCATGCCTACCGAATGGACCGCTTGAAATCCCGAAGTCGCTACCGTCAGTGCCAACGGACTGGCATTGCCGATATCTTCACTGGCCAGGATCACCAGCCGCCGGGCGACAAAAAGTGGATCTTCGCCATTCTCGATCATGACCGCCAGCCAATAGACTGCCGCATCGGGATCGCTGCCTCTGACACTCTTGATAAAAGCCGAGATTACATCGTAGTGATAATCGCCTTTCTTGTCATACAGGAGATGACGCTGCTGCAATGCTTCTTTAATCAGCTCCAGAGTAATCTTGACCGGTTCCCCTTTTTCAATTTTTAAAAGCTGCAGGCTGATTTCAAGGGCATTCAGTAATTTGCGGGCATCACCGTTGACTGACCGAATCAGATAATCCCGGGTTTGCTGGTCAAGCTGAATTGGATATTGATTTAAGATAATATCCTCAGTCAGGGCTGAATTTAAAATTTGAGTAAGATTATCGCTGCTCAAGGGATATAATTTTAGCACCCGGCAGCGGGATAGTAACGGCGAGATCACCTCAAATGAGGGATTTTCGGTCGTCACCCCGATCAGAATGAGGAGCCCTTTCTCGACTACCTGCAGCAGCGCATCCTGCTGGGCTTTATTGAAGCGATGAATCTCATCAATAAACAGGATTGTTGAGATTCCTTTGCGATGATTATCTTCGGCGTGTTTGATGACGCTGCGGATGTCTTTGACCCCGGCTGATACGGCACTAATCTGAAAGAACTGCGCTTTAACCCGGTTGGCGATGATTTTAGCCAGGGTAGTTTTCCCGGAGCCCGGCGGTCCCCATAAAATCATTGAGAAAATCTTGCCCTCTTCCAGCGACCGCTGCAATATTTTACCTTTTGCCGTTAGATGCTCCTGACCGATGAAACCCTCAATTTTAAGCGGTCGCATCCTTTCGGCTAAGGGCGGTAATAAATGACCTCTATCGCTCTGCTTTTCAAAAAGATCCATAACGTTCTAATCTAATGGAAAACTCTGCCGGTATTGGGGAATTTCGGTGGACCAACCAAAGGTGGTGTTAATCCGTTCTGCCAGCGCCTGCGACTGCTGCGATTCGCCATGAACGATAAAGATTTGACGCGGTGATTCACTAAAGTTCGACAACCAGGCGAGAATCTCGTTATAGTCTGCATGGGCCGAGAAACCGCTGATCTGCTCGATATGAGCTCGTATCGAAACTGCTTCTCCATGGATTTTGACCGTTTCGGCACCTTCCAAAATTGTGCGCCCCCGAGTTGCTTGAGCCTGATAGCCGATAAATAGCACCGTATTTTTCGGATCGGGTAAACGATTGAACAGATGATGCAAAATTCGTCCACCAGTAACCATCCCACTGGCGGAAATGATAATCGCCCGACTTTTTATCCCGTTCAGCGATTTGGATTCGTCGGCGGATTGGGTAAAAAAGAGCTTCGCCGTTTTTAGAATATCAATTCCACTCAACTCGGCTACCTTGGACTCCAGATCATAATCCTGATTATTTTTAGCAAAAATACTGGTCGCACTGATAGCCATGGGGCTGTCTACATAGATCGGCAATTGGGGAATCTGCTGCTCCGTTTCCAATTCCCGGATTGTGAACAGCAGTTCCTGAGTTCGTCCAACGGCAAATGAGGGGATGATCAATACCCCACCGCGTTCGACGCTCTCATTAATAACCCGCGCCAGGTCGGTTTTTTTATCTGTTTGCCCATGAAGCCGATCTCCATATGTAGATTCGAGAATGAGATAATCGGTACCGAAAACTGTATGCGGATCACGCAAAATCGGCTGACCCGGACGCCCCAGATCACCGGAAAAAAGGATACGGCGCTCGCCATCGGCAGTTTTTACCCGGATATCAACAAAAGCCGAACCGAGAATATGACCGGCATCACGGAAGGTAAGCGTTACTGTTGGCGAGAGTTGGGTCAACTTTCCATAGGGAATCGGGTGAAACAAGGTGAGGGCGGTATTGGCATCATTGATCGAATAAAGTGGTAAAGCCGGTGAGTGTTTAGTGAATTGCTTCTTGTTGGCATATCTGGCATCTTCTTCCTGCAGATAGGCCGAATCCGGCAGCATGATCGAACACAAATCCGTTGTCGTAATGGTGGCATACACCGGATTATGATAACCCAGCTGGACCAAACGCGGTAAATAACCGGTATGGTCAATATGAGCGTGAGTCAAAATCACGGCATCAATTGAGGTTGGATCAATTGGAAAATCTTCCCAGTTCCGCAAACGTAACTCTTTGAGGCCTTGGAATAATCCGCAATCAATTAAAAATCTTTTACCATCTGCTTCCAGCAGAAATTTCGAACCGGTCACTGTGCCAGTCGCACCCAGAAAGCTAATCCTTACCATTCTCTCTCCTACTCCTTTAGATTCAAATTCCTTTTTATCAACTCAAATTCAGCTACTATCGAGTATGAACTTGCTTATACTCTCTTAGATCGAATACTGTTAGACTTGATTATCATCAATTTAATATACTCATCTCCACCGTTATTGTCACTATGGAATTCGCTAATTAACATATCCGGGATTTTCAAAACCTCGGAGGTGTATTTTTCATACAACCAGGTACTAAAGGAAAATCAGTTGTGTGGAATTGAAGAAAATGTTTCGCTTCTTAAAAAAACGTACAAAATAGTCAAATATTCTTGTCGCAATGTTCCCAGCCTGCTCCCAACACTGGAGGACTGGCAGGTGTGTTGCGACATTTTAGGTCACAACGCGGAGCGATGTGGCCAGTTTTACGGGAATTTTCCAAAATATTTTGAGTTTCACACAACGAGTTAAAGGAAAATAAAAAAACAACTACCCAACCAGATGGTTGTTCTTTAGTTTATTTTCGGGATAGTCTATAGCATCAGCAACAGGAAGACCATCACGAACAGGGCAACAGTTTCCACAATGCCGATTACCATCCAATAATTTGCCGTTCCTTTGCCAGTTTCTGCTAACGAGTCGGCAGCTCGGGCAGCAACCTTGCCCTGGAATAAAGCCGACAAGCCTATTGCCATTCCACCAAACACGCCAGCCGCCAGCAGAGCTAACGGTTCCCGATCGCTCCCATTGATAAAGAGCATCAGCAGAAATCCATAGATCGTTTGGGTTAACGGTGCTCCCGAAAACGCGACCAGCATAAAAGGTGCCGGTTTGTTGCTTGAGAAACATTTCTTCCAACTGCCAATCGAAGCCTGAGAAGCAATCCCGGTTCCCAGAACCGAGCCGATGGCTGCCAATCCCAAGGCGGCTGCAGGTCCTATCATTCCAATATTCATTGTATTTCCCTTTCGTTTATTTTTGGCATTTCTTCTCTAAATGGTTCATATTTATAGCCTGACCAATCCATGCCCAGCTGACTGGAAAATTCCAGTACATTCAAACGGATACCGTGGACAACTACTGATAATATACTCATGACAATATTCAGTCCGTGACCGATCAACAATACCAGCATGCCTGCTGGGAAAGTAAAGCCCTTTAACAGCGGGATGGCAATTTTGTTAAAACTTGTGGCTATTGCCACCGTCGCCATGCCAACGGCAAAAAGCCGGATATAAGAGATGATATTCGAAAATGAGCTGATTACATTCAGGAAAGTCGTAAAAGCTCCACCTAATCCAAGCACGATTCCTTTCAAGAAACTCACTCCCTTTTCCTGGCGCATAAATATAATAATAGCCAGTACACTACAACCAATGAGTGGGACCGTGAAAGAAGGCAAAGGTAATCCCAATACCAGTTTCAGAACAACCAGGAAAATTCCGGCTACTACCCCAAACCAACCCAAATTACTCACGGCTTTTAGCTGCGGCAGATTATTGATAAAGTTCATAATATTTGCCAATCCCAGCTGGGTTACCGCGATGACAAAACAAACCAGCATGACTTTCTGCTGCGGATCAACGGTCAAATCAGGAAACAACTCAGGAAAGGTAGCCAGCTGCGGAATCGTCAACGCCTTAAGCAGCGGCAGCGCCGCAATCTGCACCGCTCCAAACCAGTTGCCGGTAATAGTACCCCAGCCAATGGTGCAGATACTAAGCAAATAAAGCAATTTCAAAAATAGCGGTAAAGGAGTTCCCTGCTTCGCCGATTTACAATGGGCCAAGAAGGTTATCAGCAGAAAAACCGAACCGTAACCGGCATCTCCGACGATCATTGCCACAAACAGGGAAAAGAAAATCAGAAAATATTGACTTATGTCGTATTCCCGATAACCGGGAACGGTGCCAAGAAAATCAAATACCGGTTTGATCAGACGACTCACTGCATTCATCTTCAACAAGGTTGGTGGATTGTCGGTCTCTTCAGGTTCTTCGCTCAGAATACCCCAACCCTCCTCCGCCGCAGCCTGGAATAGCTTCTCTACCTCGTCGGCAGGGCAGTATCCCTGAACATAAGTAATCTCTTCCGCATCCTGCATTCCCGATTTGACCCGGGCAAATTCCAGCTGCTTTTCAAGTTCCTGCTGATAAGCCCGAATCAAACCGGCTGATTCGGCTAACTGGTGCAACTGCCGATCAACTTCCGCCAACCGGGAATTCAATTCCTGTACTTCTGCGGTGGCTGTTTTAAAATCTTCCCGGGGAATTTGCTCCTCTTTAAGATCCAGTCGGACTTCCTCAGATTCGGCAATAAAAGCAATCTGGAGCTGGTTCTTATCCTCCTTTAGAATTTCAGCGAAAGCTGCTTCAGGTAGGTTTTTCAAAACGCTGCGATCAACAACATATAGACGCAGATATACTCCTTTTTCGCGTAATTCGAAGATATCATTCTCGGAAATTACCCCCCAGCGATCATACCAGTCTAAGAAAGCACTTTTTTCTTCAATTCGCGATTTCAACTGCTGCTTTTCAGCAGCTAAGGAGGAAATATCAGTTACCATCTTTTGGCAGTTTTCGGGCTTTGCCTTTTTTGCAATTGCCGGCTGATTGTACCCTGCAATAATGCCAAGGCTTTTCTCGACCGCCCGCAGAGAACTTTCCAGATCCGAGACATCGTCGGAAACCGGCGGCTTAAGGTATTGAATGTGCACTACTCCCAATTTACGCAGTTGCCGGAGTGCTTCCTCCTGATGCCGGGCACTAATAAACAGGGTCACTTTCTGCATCGGGGTAATCATGCGGCGGCTAGTTCCCTTTTCTGTTGAATTTTACTTTTGGAAATTTTACCGCGAACGACCTCAGCCGTCATCATATCACCCAGATAAATTCTGATAATCCGGATATTCTCCCGGGTTTCCGGAATTTTAACTTTCTCAAACAGATTAATGCGCTGGATGGTTATGCGCAGTTCCTGACGCAGTACCTCGATTTGCTGCTCGAGGATTCGGATTCTTACCTCCTGAGTAATCCGTTCTTTGCAGGCGGCGATTCCGCGATCAACCCATAAAGGCGTCATGAACAAATCATACTCTTCGTCTTTGAATATGGCATTTTCAAAAATTTCGATATCAATGCCGGCAATATTGCCGGTAGTAGTGATAACTTTTTCCAAACTAAAAAACGACTGCAGGTCAATATCCTCGCCAAAAACAGCTACCCACTGAAAAACCTCCTGCTCGAAGCGCCGAATCTCATTCTGGATTTTTTCGATTTGCTGGGTGATCATCCGGATCTCATTAACCAGCTGGATCTTTTTCAATTCCAAAGTGGGTAAATAGCGGGTATAGCGCTTGAGTGCTTCGCGCTGGTTTTTCAGTTCGTTTTTGGTTAATCGAATTTTCGCCATTATTGTGCTGTTTTGGGCCAGAATTTATTGATCAATTCGGTTTTCATGCGGGTCTCTTCCGGGGTAAAGCATTCCGCCAGAATTTGCCAGCCCTTTTCAAGCGCGGCTTCGAGTGCGATATTGACTGACAGGTCCATCATATTAGCTTCAAATAATTTCCCGTATTTCAACAATTTTTTATCCCAATCGCTCATGCGGAAACCCATAGCGCGTTTTTCTTCGGTCTCGATATACTGGGCATAAAGCTGAATCATGCCATCCATGATTGCCCGGTGATCGGCCCGGGTTCGGGCATTGACCTGCTGCTTCAAGCGGCTGAGTGAGCCGAAAGGTTCGATGCGACCGTTACGCAAATAGAATTGACCTTCGGTAATATAGCCGGTGTTATCAGGCACCGGATGAGTAACATCGTCGCCCGGCATCGTCGTCACCGCAAGTACCGTAACCGAACCAGCTCCCTCAAAATCAACTGCCTTTTCATAGCGGGCCGCCAACTGCGAATACAGATCGCCGGGGTAACCACGATTCGAAGGAACCTGCTCCATGGTAATCGCAATCTCTTTCAATGCATCGGCAAAATTGGTCATGTCGGTCAGCAATACCAGCACCTCTCGACCTTTCAGGGCAAACTTCTCCGCCACCGCCAAACAGAGATCAGGCACCATCAAACCCTCAACAATCGGGTCCGAAGCCGTATGAATAAAGAAAATCGAACGGCTCAGGGCACCACCCTCTTCCAGCGTATTCCTGAAATACATATACTGGTCATATTTCAATCCGACCCCACCAAGAATAATCATATCCACTTCAGCCTGGAGGGCAATGCGGGCTAAAAGTTCATTATAGGGTTCGCCGGAAACCGAGAAGATTGGCAGCTTCTGCGAGACCACCAGCGAGTTAAAGACATCAATCATCGGAATATTGGTGCGGATCATATTACGCGGAATGATTCGCTTGGCTGGATTGACTGCCGGACCGGCGATCTCAATCAGGTTCTCTGTCAGAGCTGGCCCTTTATCGAGAGGTACCCCACTACCGTTGAAAATTCGACCAAGCATATTATCCGAGAAAGTCACCCGCATCGGATGACCCAGAAACCGGACTTCATCATTGGTGGCAATTCCCTGACTACCGGCGAAAACCTGGAGCGAGACAATGTCTTTATCCAATTTGATTACCTGAGCGAGAGATTTTCCCCGGCTAATGGTAATCTCCGCCAGTTCTTCATAACCAATGTTCTCGGCTTTGACCGTGATAACGTTTCCGGTCACACTCAGGATTTTATTATAAACCTTCTGCATCTTCGCTATTTTCCTTAATCAATTTAGTTATTTTGGATTCCTGGGCTTTAAAATTATTATCTTTCATATCAATATAATTCCAGTCAATAAACAGCTGGCGCAGCTTATTGAAGAAACTGCGCGCCTCCTCTTTTTCCTTTAGGGCAAAACTGGTCTGCAAAACCCGATGCACTAAGCGAAAAACATAATTCTGGCGAATTAGCGAGGTTGCTCCATCTACTGCATCAAAGGAGTTTTGCTGCAGGTAAACACTGTCCAGAAATTCGGATTTCAGGTAGATAACGAAATCTTCCACCGAAGTTCCCTCTTCACCGACTACCAGCATCATTTGATGAACTTCGTTACCATTAAAAAGAATTTGACGGGCATCTTCAATCAAATTTTGATCAACAAAACTGCTATACTTAGACCAGCTTTCAAGGGGATGAATGGCTGGATAGCGCCGGGCATTGGAACGATCGCGCGACAATCCGTGGAAAGCACCAACTACCTTCAATGTGGATTGGGTCACCGGCTCCTCAAAATTACCGCCGGCCGGGCTAACTGTCCCGCCAATGGTTAAACTCCCAAAATTTCCGTCATCTAATTCTACCAGTCCCGCCCGCTCATAAAATTGCGCAATCCGGGATTCGAGATAAGCCGGGAAGGCTTCCTCACCGGGAATTTCCTCCAGCCGTCCGGATAACTCACGCATTGCCTGCGCCCAGCGCGAGGTCGAATCAGCTAGTAACAGGACATTCAGACCCATCTGGCGATAATATTCACCCAAAGTCGCTGCCGTGTAGACCGAAGCATCCCGGGCGGCAACCGGCATTGAGCTGGTATTGCAAATAATGATCGTCCGCTCCATTAAAGACTTGCCGGTACGCGGATCGGTAATTTCAGGAAACTCACGCAGGGTTTCGACCACCTCACCAGCCCGCTCGCCACAAGCGGCTATGATCACAATATCGGCTTCGGCAAACCGACTGGTTACCTGTTGCAATACCGTTTTACCGGCGCCAAACGGTCCGGGAATGCAATAAGTACCGCCTTTGGCTACCGGGAAAAAAGTATCAATAATCCGGGTCTGGGTTACCAGCGGTTCATTGGGCACCAGTTTCTCACGGTAATTTTTGATCGGCAGCTTAACCGGCCAGCGGAAGAACATTTTCAAATCGTAATGCTCACCTTTATTATTCTCAATGGTTGCCAGTTTATCGGTAATCTTATATTTACCTTTTTCAACGATTGCCGTAACTCTGCATTCTTCTCTTATATCAAACGGCACAAAAATCTGATGCTTAAAGATTCCTTCGGGAACTTCGCCAATGGTTGAAGCACCGGTAACGGTATCATCAACTTTAACCGATGGTGTGAATTGCCACTCTTGATCAAAATCTAAAGCATTCAGAGTAACTCCGCGTTTCAGAAAAAAACCGTGCATCTCGGCTAATTCATTTAAGGGATTCTGTAAGCCATCATAGACCATCCCCAGCAGTCCGGGGCCTAATTGAGCCGAAAGCATCTCGTCGGTAAATTCAACCGCATCGCCGATCTTTAGCCCTTTGGTAATTTCGAAAACCTGCATATAGGCGATATTACCATTAATCTTGATGACTTCCGATTTCAGACGGTCGTTACCGGTAATCGCAAATCCTACTTCATTCTGAATAATGTTACCCTCAAATTCGACGGAAATCATATTTCCGTTAATCCCAATTATAGTTCCTGTGGTTTTGTTCATAAGCTTGCTTCAATAATGGTTTTAAATTTTGCTTTGCCAACTTCTTTATCAAACTTTTGCAGTCGCATTAAAATCTGGAGTCTTAAATAATATAACGCCAGAAATTCCAGATCGGCATAATGACCGAACTCAAGTTCCTCGATTCGCTGCCAGCGTAAGCGCAGCAGTTTCTTCTCAGCCTCCAGTGGATTGCCCTCTTTTAATACTATTAGGGAGAAAAGGGCTGGTTTATATTCCTCACGGGTACGTTGTGCCCGGCGGTATTGAACCAGTTCACTGCGCAGCGCATATTCATAATTCTTATAATCTCGCAGTGCCGTCAGGTCGGATTTCTCGGCAGTCACGGCGTTAATCGAAACCTCATTTAAAGTTTTCAAATCCGGCGGGCTTAACCATTTGCACCCCTCTTCCAAAAAGGTAGTTACCGACATCACCGGTTCTTTGTCAAAAGTCAGCAACGGTAGCTGCGAGGCAAGGTAGACGTATTTTTCCATCAAGTCTTATCTAATATTTCTCTAATACTGCGATTTAGAAATTCACCCAGGAATTCACCAATACTCGCATCGGTAATATCATAATACACGGCGTCATCTTTCAAACCAATTCGGAAACCTTTGGAGATGCCTTTATCAACTTTAATCGTTACTGTGTCTTTGAGATGTTCACGACTTTTAGTAAAAAGCAGTTGCTGAAGTTTCTTCAAATCGCCCTCGGCAACCAGCACCTCCAGTTGATTCTTCTCACCCCACTGGGATACGATTTTCAGGATCAGTTCCTTAATAAATTCCGGCTCCAGGCGTTTACCCACCTCCTGTTTTAAAACCGCATCACACAGCTTGATCAATTTTTCCTTAGTTACCAGAATAGTATCGCGGGCAGCCTGTTTTAATGCAGCTTCAGCATTGCTTTGTAATTTATCAGCTTCTTTGCCAGCTTGTGCGACGATTTTTTTACCTTCTTCTTTGGCTTCCTTCAGAATTCCTTCAGCCTCTTTTTTAGCCGCTGTTACTATCTCATCGGCCGATTTCTTAGCTTCGGCAATCCCATCTTTCTTGATACGCTCTATCAAATGTTCGAGTTTCGACTCCATGAAAACTCTCCTCTATCAATGTATCTAATATAGCAATTTCAAAGTGATTGTGAATTTAAGTTCTTTCATAAGTTATGTCAAGCACGGTAAATCCCAAATTGATAATGTAGGGCGATTTGCCAAATCGCCCGGTCGAGATGGCATCTCGACCTACAAGTCTTTGATTTAAAAAATATCCGATTATATTTCTTACAGCGATAAGACTTGAAATTTCGTCTGGTTTGAGCAATTCATGGCGGGTAATCTCGAAAACAAGTTCAAAGCAGTTCAGTGGGAACAGGGGCGCAACCCGCTTAATCTCGACTATCTCAAAGGCAATGGACACTGGAGCATGCCACCCCGCTTTAAAACGAGAAGACGGCTAACAGGAGCAAAGGTCTTTGGAGTAGCAACTTTAATTTCTTTAATGTCTGTTTTCGGAGGAAAAAAATTATATGCTCAAATGCCTGAAACAATCAACCCTTTTGTTCAGCCGAACGATTCAACTTTGGCGTATTACGGAAGCGGAGATGTTGATTTTAACAACACCAGAGATTGGAATGACTACAATTTGATTTTAAACGGAATTCAAAACGACCAGTCAGATATTGACGGCGACGGAATTTCAGGAACACCCGAAGATGCAGAACTATTTGCAAAATATCTTCAGGGTGATACTCTTTTGCCGCAAAATAATTGGGCTTCGCCAAAAGTAACAAAAGAGCAAAGAATTTCCTGGATAGAAAAAATGCTAGCAATTGATAAAACAGATACAATCACTTACACAAAAGATTTTATATGCGGGAATTTTACAACTCAGTTATTAATTAATTTTTATTCTTATCCTGAATTTGAAAATTCAGCAATTGTTGATACATTTGC
>CAZJIU010000064.1:0-12792 GCA_964546145.1 uncultured bacterium | reverse complement strand
GTCAAAACGCAGTCTATCGGCGTTGACGAGCGAGCCAGACTGATGGACATGTTCACCCAAAACCTGACGTAACGCTGCCTGCAGTAGATGAGTTGCGGTATGATTAGCACGAATATGTAAATCCTGCTGACTATCCACACGAGCTATTACCGCGGGATTATTACTGATCATTCCTTGTATGATTCGACATTTGTGGATAATCGAATCGTTGTGCTTTTTCGTTTCGAGCACCTCCAGTTGAACATCGTCATTTGAAATTGTTCCCCGATCACCAACCTCACCTCCAGCTTCGGCATAAAAAGGTGTCTTATCCAGAATAATGTAATAATAATTGTCTTTAATAAAATATTTCCGAATAGTGGCTTCTGTTTCTGTATGCTCATATCCGATAAATTGAGAATCAGCACCATCAGTAAGAATGACCGTTGGTAAAATAGAATCACTTATTTCGATAGAATCCTCTATATTGATCCGAATAATTCGCGCTGAGCGGGCGCGCTCTTTCTGTACCGTCATCGCTTTGTTGAATCCATCGATGTCAACAGTCAGGTCATCTTCTTTAGCCATTAATTGCGTCAGATCCACCGGAAAACCGAAGGTATCATATAGTTTAAATACATCGACACCAGCAATTTCTGACTGCTGATGCTTTTTAAGTTTTTGTTTAATGGTACGATATGCTTCCAGACCTTTATCCAGGGTTTCACCAAACGCCTGTTCCTCGGCGCGGATGACCTGCTGGATATGCTTTTCCCTCTCAATTACTTCGGGATACATCGGTCCCAGAATCGCACCGACAGTATCAACCAATTTATACATAAACGGTTCGTGCACATTCAACATCCTACCAAAACGAGCAGCCCTCCTTAAAATTCGCCGGATCACATAACCCTGCCCCTCATTGGATGGCATGGCACCATCTGCAATAGAAAAGGTCAGCATGCGGATGTGATCAGCAATAACCCGGTGAGGAGTACCGTCCTTTTCGGTATAGGGAAAACCGGTCATTTTAGCAACCTTATCAATTAACGGTCGAAACAGATCGGTTTCATAATTAGAATCCTTGTGTTGCAAAGCCGCGACAATTCGCTCCAACCCAGCACCGGTATCCACATGCTTCTGCGGCAATGGAGTACGTACTCCTTGATCATCCCGATCATATTGAATAAATACCAGATTCCATAATTCAATGTATTCCGGATCGCCCTGATTTATTTTCTCGGCCGATTGTTGCTGCGGCTGGCTGCCAGTGTAATAATGAATTTCTGAACAGGGACCACACGGTCCGGTTTCACCCATTTCCCAAAAATTATCTTTATCGCCAAATCGTAATATCCGGTCGGGCTCGATATCCGTTTCAGTTCGCCAACATTCAGCCGCCTCGTCATCATCTAAATAGACTGTCGCCCATAACCGCTCTTTGGGAAATTTCCAGACCTTGGTAAGCAACTCCCAGGCATAGGAGATAGATTCTTTTTTGTAATAATCCCCAAAAGACCAGTTGCCTAACATTTCGAAAAAAGTATGGTGATAAGTATCCTTGCCGACCTCTTCAAGATCATTATGTTTGCCGCTGACCCGGATACATTTCTGCGAATTGGCAATCCTTGAATAAATCGGTTTTTCCAGATTAAGAAAAATGTTTTTAAACTGGTTCATACCGGCATTGGTAAATAGCAGTGTTGGATCATTAATCGGAATAACCGGCGCACTCTTGATAATTTTATGATCTTTCCCTTTGAAAAAATCCAAAAAATCTCTTCGGATCTCAGCCGCGGTCTTCATCTTTCTCCAATTTAAAACTCTATCCGACTTAAGAATTGATAGTTTTGAATCACATTGTCTGCCCGGAAATAAGCACCGGATTTGCGATTAAAATTATCGTATTCGCAATCAATAATCAAGCCTTGTAAAATTCTAAAATGAAATTTAATACGACAAAATTTCTGATAATATGCTTTAATCATCGGAGTAATAACTCTATCTCATACGCCGATTCATCTGTAAGTAATATTCAATTTTGCAAATACTTGTTGCGATGCTCTGCGTCGCAACACTTTTAGACCATAACGCAGAGCGACGTGGCCAGATCTTTCAAAGATATTTTCAATTCTTTAACTATATGAGATTTTACTTAAAATCCTCTTAATCATAGAGGAATCAAAACCTCGTTGCCAAAGATAACGATAAAGTTTTTCTTTTACCCGGGCTTTGTCTTTAATCTGGCTCAACCGTTTTTGGGCAAGATTGAGCCCAATTTTGAATTCCTCATTCCGATCCTGGGAATCAGCAAGGCTTGTAATGATCTCTCTGCTTATTCCTCGTTTTGCCAGTAAAAATCGGATTTTGTTGAAGCCATAACGATTCAGATTTAATTTATCACGGATAAATACTCTGGCATATTCCAGATCATCGAGATAGCCATGTTCGGTACAATAAGCAATCACTCTTTTTCGGGTAGCTTCGTCAAATTTATTGCGTTTCAGATACACAACAAGTTCATACTCACTCCTCATCCGTCGGGATAATAGCCGCAGTACCATTTCCTTGGCTTTTTCAAATTCTTCATGCCTGAGAATAATCTCGATCTGTTTCGGAGTTAATGTTTCACCTTTTATTATGGGAAATAAATGATAGGTACTTTCACCGATACTAAAGGCAAACTCACCATTCAGAAAAATGGAGTGCCTGTCTTTTCTTTTCTTATTGACTCGACAATCAGTTATGGTCTGCTTTTGGAGGGACTCAGACGCGATATTTTGGTCAGTTGGATCAGAAGTTGACAACGTTCAGAATTACTCGGCAGTTGCAGGTTTATGTGAAAGTCCAAGATATTCTTTGACCTGATTGGTGATTTTATTGAAAATTTCTGGATTTTGGGTCAAAAATTGTTTGGCATTTTCACGCCCCTGTCCAATCCGTTCGTCACCATAGGAGAACCACGAACCGCTTTTCTGAATAATATCTGCTTCTACGGCAGTGTCAAGGACATCACCTTCAAAGGAGATGCCGGTTCCAAACATAATGTCAAACTCGGTCTCTTTAAATGGCGGTGCTAACTTATTTTTCACCACTTTGACTTTTGTCCGGCTACCCGTGTTGCTGGTACCCTCTTTTAAACTGGCGATCCGGCGTATTTCCAGTCGAACTGAAGTATAAAATTTCAAGGCTCGACCGCCCGTCGTAGTTTCCGGATTACCAAACATAACCCCGATTTTTTCGCGTATCTGATTAATAAAAACAACGGAGGTATTGGATTTATTTACTGCACCGGTCAATTTCCGCAGTGCCTGTGACATCAGCCGCGCCTGCAGCCCAACATGAGCATCACCCATCTCACCTTCCAATTCGGCTCGGGGCACCAATGCTGCAACCGAATCAATGACGATTACATCAATGGCACTACTGCGAACCAGAGTCTCGGTGATTTCCAGTGCCTGCTCTCCATTATCCGGCTGGGAAACAAGTAATTCTCTGGTATTGACACCTAATTGAGCTGCATAAGCCGGATCCAGGGCATGCTCGGCATCAATAAAGGCAGCATAGCCGCCGGCTTTCTGAGCCTCGGCAATGATATGCAGCGCCAGCGTCGTTTTACCCGAGGATTCGGGACCAAAGATTTCGGATACTCTGCCACGCGGAATTCCGCCAATGCCAATAGCCGCATCCAATGACAGACAGCCAGTCGAAATTATATCAACTTTTACCCGGGCACCCTCGTCACCCAGCCGCATGATGGATCCTTTCCCGAACTGACGGTCAATCTGAGCAACGGCTAAATCAAGAGCACGCTGTTTATTATCATTATTGATTGCCATATTATTTTCTCCTATAAAATCAATTCTTAATTTTGAATAAAATCCCTATTCTTTATCACTTAGTGGAAAATTGTGCAGCGGTGTATAAATTGACCCGTATGGAGTTAAAGTACTTTTAAAAAGAATTACTTCCTCGACTGGATTGTGGATTGGTTCAAAAGGAAATTCTAAAAATTGATTCAATACCGAAATAGGTTTCCTGGTTTCCTTGATTCTACCGAGTGTAATATGCGCCTTGAATTCTCTCTCCTCTGATTCAATTGGCATAGTCTTTAGTGAGTCATCGAGTATTTTACTTAAATTGGTCAACATTTCCGAACCTTGCGTTATTCCGAGCCAGAGTACTCTTGGACGATGAACATTTGGAAACACTCCGGTTCCTGTACAAATATAATCAAATTTTCGAAAACTGCGAATGGAAGTTTCAATTTTTGCGATTAATTCAGGTATAATTTCGGGATCAATATCGCCCAGAAATTTCAGAGTTACATGAACATTTTCAGGAGGTGCAAATCGGATTTCTTTGCGAAAATGAATAAATATCATTTGTAGAGTATTGATCATTTTTCGTGTGGGATCAGACACATTTACTGCTATAAAGGTCCTAATCATAATCTTGCCTCAGTTTTAGGAAAAGACGCAATTGGTTCAGTGCCATCTGACTAAAATAACATTTGTTCAAAATCCGATCTCTAGTGCTTAAAAAATGGCAGCACTCTTTTGATTTATCCGCAGCAATTCCGATATAGACCGTGCCAACTGGTTTGGCTGCGGAACCTCCAGCAGGACCGGCAATACCCGTCGTACTTAAACCGATCTTAGTGCCCATTATTCGACGAACGCCCTCTGCCATTTCGATCGCAGTTTGCATACTGACTGCCCCATAATTTCGAAGCGTCTCGGATTTCACCCCCAGTTGCTGGATCTTTGCCTGATTACTGTAGCAGATACTTGCATGCATAAAATATTGCGAGCTTCCCGGTATATTCGTCAAGCGATGCGAAATCAAGCCACCGGTGCAAGATTCAGCTACCGAAAGTGTTAAATCTCGCTCGATAAGTAATTTTCCCACAACCACTTCCAGTGTATCTGTACCTCTGCCATAAACCACATCTCCCAAGATATTTTCGAGTTCCTTAACTTGATTTTGGAGTTCCGTTCGCTTTACTTGCTCATCAATAAGTGTCAGTACCAGATTAACGTTGGGAAAATCAGGTAGAATCGAAATATTAGTCTCGGGATGGTCATCAATCCATTGCCGGATTTTAGCAAATATTTCCACTTCAGGGAGTCCTGTCGTATGCAGTGTTTCGGTAAATATTTTCTGATCACTTAAACGGCTTAGTTCGGGCAAAATCTTTTCTAAAAACATCAGCTGCATCTCGCGCGGAACACCAGGCATAAAATAAAAGGTTTTACCATCTTTTTTAAATTTCATACCTGCAGCCGTTCCAACTCGATTGGGCAAGATTTCAGCAGTTTTCGGTAGGTAGGCCTGTTCCTTATTTATTGGATTTAATTCAAGATGGCGAGATTTGAAAAGCTGGTGAATATTTTCATATACTTCGGAATTAAATGCCAATGGTGACTGAAAATATTGACTTACCACAGCTTTGGTAACATCATCATGCGTTAGACCTAAACCACCAGTCACCAACACAATCTTAACTTTCGGAGGTATTTGATCAAATTGGTAAATAATAGATTCAATACTATCGCCTACTGATATTAAGAAATCTACAACAATACCGATATTTTTTAACTGGAGAATTAAAAACTGCGAATTAGTTTCCTGAACAACACCCGACAGAAGCTCATTGCCAACCGTAATTATTGCCGCATTAATCATAACAACCAGATAATCAAATTCATGACGATCGCGGTAAAAATACCGGCAACAATATCATCCAACATAATGCCAAAGCCGCCAGGTAACTTTTCACATTTATTGATCGGAAAAACCTTGGTAATATCGAATAGTCTAAAAATACAAAAAGTTAAAAATATTAGAGGTAAGCGGTTGGATGCCTGATTTTGCGGGAACAATAATAACGCCAACCACATTCCCGCAACTTCATCTATTACGATATAAGAAGGATCAATCGTTCCTGAATAGCGCTCCGAAAGTCCGGCGACAATTATTCCAATAATAAACAGACAGACAACGAGTAATATTTTAATAAAAAGCAAATTTACCGGAATAATTAACCAGATTAATACCGCCAGTAAGCTAGCCCAGGTCCCAGGAGCAACCGGGATATAACCGGTGAAAAAGAAAGAGGACATGGCGTTAATCAGCAGGTTTTTTTTCAATTTAACTCAGACTCTGCTCTTTCATATGCAGTCCATTACTCCTTTAAAAAGAAGATGAATATTTAAATACGGTAATACTTGCTAACTAAACAACTGGCTTAAAATATTTTTAATAACCTTACGATTAACGATAATATATTCGACGCCAGTCCAAACCGTAAAAATCGTGACAAAGAGCATCAGGGTATAAATTATTGGATATTCTTCGAGAATTTTGACATATTCCGAAATGCCCAGAAAAATCTTCCAACGTTGGGTAATGATATAAACCAAAATAAAACAAACGACTCCAATCTGAACCCCGGTCTTGGCTTTAGCAGACGAACGGGTCACCATAGTCGAATCGTTTGATGACATTAGAATCCGGATACCCATAACAATAAAATCCCGCAGGATGACTAAGATAACCATCCATAATGGAATTAGCCCCATTACGACAAAAGAGATAAAGGCAGCCGACATCAGGATCTTATCAGCCAATGGATCGAGAAACTTGCCCAAATTAGTTACTTCCCGATATTTTCGGGCAATATAACCATCATAGGCATCGGTCGTTGAGGCAATAATGAAAATAATTAGAGCAAATATTTCAAAATACTGATAACGATTAAACAAGAAATACAAGAACAGGGGCGTTAGCAGTATTCTTGAAAATGTGATAAAATTGGCTTTAGTTACAATTTTTCTCATTACAATTTGGTCCGGCCCTCAATCGCACGAGTTAAAGTCAGCTCGTCGGCAAACTCAAGTTCGATGCCAATGGGTAGTCCCTGGGCAATCCGAGTAACGTTTACTCCTTTTACCTTAAGAATTTTCGAGAGATAAAGGGCGGTCGTTTCGCCATCACGAGTAGGATTAACGGCTAAAATAACCTCTTTTACGCCCTCAAGCCGGGGCATCAAACTGTCAATATTCAGGTCGTCCGGACCAATGCCATTCAATGGCGAAAGTACACCACCCAACACATGATATAAACCGCGGTAGTAACCAATTTTTTCGATTACTAATACATCCATTGCCTCCTGGACGATACACAAAGTGGTTCGATCGCGCTTCATATCGGTACAGATGGCGCAGGGATCATTTTCGGCAATATTATGACACTGACTGCATTCGGTAATGCGATCTTTGATGTCAATTATCGCTTTTGCCAGAGCAATTACATCTTCACGGGGGTTTTTTAAAAGAAAGAAAGCCATCCGCTGCGCCGACTTTTTGCCAACTCCCGGGAAACGGGACAGCTGCTCAATCAGGTTTTGAAGTGAACTAGGCAGGGTACTCATAAGCCGGGTATTTTTAAGCCACCAGGAAGATTAGATAATAGCCCGCCGGAGAGACTCGCCATTTTCTGCTGGCTTAACTCCTGGGATTTCGTCAGCGCTTGATTTGTCGCAGCTACGATCATATCTTCCACCATTTCAATATCATCCGAAAGTATTTCCGGATCAATTTTTATCGAGATTATCTCCTGTTTACCACTGGCAACTACATTAACCATCCCGCCACCGGCAGACCCAGTAACGGTCATATCTGCTAGTTCTCGCTGAGCCTCCTCCATCTGCTGCTGCAGTTTGCCAAATTGCTTCATGAAATTATCCAGACCGCCTTTGGGTATCATCATTACTCCTTATGTTGGAATTATCTCACCATCGAACATATCCTTAATCTTCTGCGACATTGTGTCAAAAACGCCTTTCTTTTGCAATTCTAATTGATCAGATTTTTCCTCGACACATCTAACATTAAATGGTTTACCAGTTATCTCCTGAATGGCTGCTTCGATAATATTGGCGCGGGCTTTAATCGTACCCAAATGGGATACGGCACTGTTTCGAAACAAAATTTCCAGCATATTCTGCTTGATTACACCTGGTTTGCTATCTTTAAGAAAAGATGCTAACGAAGGGCTGGTGTCCGCAACTTTCTGGATGACCATCTCCCATTTGTCCTGCAGGTTGTCAGATTGATTATCCGATAAAACTTCAGCTTTTGGGGATTCTTGCGGAGTCGACTCCTGGGAAATCTCGACAGGCTCTACCTCTGCTTCATTCTTTTTAATTTGAACTGGTTGAGGCTCTGGCACTTTTGGTTGTTGAAATAGATCCAGGTTTTCTTGCACCATATATGATTGTTGTTGATATTTGGAATCAGGTCCGCCTCGACTGAGAGAATCGAGTATCTTCTCTACAGTTATGGTTTGGCTCATACCACCCATTCTTAATAGGGTAAATTCCAAAAGTAAACGCTGATTCAGAGCTGTTTTTATTTCTACCTGGGCTTGTGAGATCATCTTGACCAAGCGTAACAAATCCCCGATTTGCCAGCGTTTCCCTTCTTCAATATAACGCTCTTTAATATTATTGGGTAAATCCAGCATATCGGCCGAGCCGGTAGCGTTGGTAATTAGAACATTCCGGAAATGTTCGGCTAAACCGCTCAAAAATTCAGCCAGGTTAATTCCTTCATCAATGATCTTGCTTGCCAGTTGGAGCAGCATGGATTTATTATTATTTAAAATTTCATTCCCAAGTGAAATATATAATTCAAAATCAATTAGACTCAGGATTTTCTGGGCATCTTCGAGTTTTACCGCTTTCCCGGAAAAGGCAATCAACTGATCCAGAAGGCTCTCGGCATCCCGCATGGCGCCTTCCGCTTTTTTAGCAATCAGTAAAAGAATATCATCGGCAATGGTGACCCCCTCTTTCTGGGCAATCATGGCCAGATGCCTGGTGATCTCGGTAAGCGGAATGCGATGAAAATCATAACGCTGGCAGCGTGAGAGAATGGTCGCTGGAATTTTCAATGGTTCGGTCGTAGCGAAAATGAATACCACATGCGGCGGAGGTTCTTCAAGGGTTTTAAGCAAGGCATTAAATGCCTCCTTGGTTAACATATGGACTTCATCAATAATAAAAATCCGATAGCGCGAGTTAGCCGGTGGATATTTGACATTTTCCCGTAAGTCGCGAATCTGGTCTATGCCCCGATTCGAAGCTCCGTCAATTTCCAGGACATCCATACTCCGTCCGGCGGTTATTTCGATACAATTTTGGCAAGTATTGCAGGGATCAACTTCGTGGGGATTAAGGCAATTTAAACTCTTAGCGAGAATCCGGGCAGTTGAAGTTTTGCCAATACCTCGCGATCCGGTAAACAGATAAGCGTGCGAAATCCGATTGGTTTTAATCGCATTCTGCAGGGTTAAAGAAACATGTGACTGACCAATGACTTCGTCAAATCTTTGGGGTCTATATTTGCGTGATATTACTTGGTAACTCATAAGTATAAACTGGCTATGCACCAGGCATTGAATCTGTTGATACCTACTCCATTTTGACTGTTGACTCGCTTTCTGAAGTTTGGCGGCACATAAAAGAATTGACTACCGCTGCTCCCTTCCAGGCCTGACGGGGTTTGTCAGTTTTTTATTGCGTCAAACGGAAAGTATCATCGCCACATATCAACCTGCAGTAAATAGAACCTGATCCTCTGCCTGGCATCCACCCTGCTGGAGCGGTTTGCAGGTTACAGGGCACCGCTAGTTCCCCGTGTAGCATAGCCATTCAAAATAATTTCAAAAACCAGTGGAGCTGATGGGAATCGAACCCACGACCTCGGCGTTGCGAACGCCGCGCTCTCCCAACTGAGCTACAGCCCCTCAATTTCCAAACAGTTATCGTTCCCTCAGTGGTGACCTTCCCGACAAATCGGGACGCTCTCCCAACTGAGCTACAGCCCCTCAATTATCAAACAGCCATGTCTTCTCAGTAGTGACCTTTCCGACAAATCGGGACGCTCTCCCAATTGAGCTACAGCCCCTCAATTTCCAAACCGGCATCGTTTCCCAGCGTTGACCTTCCCGGCAGATCGGGACAATCTCGCAACCGAGCAACAGCCATATTATCAAATAGCTGGTAATAAAGTTATAAAAATCATACCTCGTTTCAAAAGGTAAATTAGCTTCGTCATTTTATATCTTTTTAGATCGTCCAGATAGATTATTTCCGACGAAATAAGCCCTTCTTTTTCGGCTTTTCAACTTCCTCTTCGGTTTTCGAAACCTTATCTTTCTGTTTTTTCTCTTTTTCCATTCGCTCCAGACGCTTTTCAAATTCACTCATCTCGGTCGCTTCGTCTGTCTCTTCTTCGGGAACTTCTTCCTCCTTTGGTTGCTGAGTGGCAACGGCAGTTTTCTTGCGTCCTTCTTCAAGGCCTTCCAGTTTTGTAAGAACCTGAATTACCTCAGTGTGAAATTCAGCGATAGTCTGATCAAGTCGCTTTATTAATTCATCAGTCATTTTTTTACCGTAGCTCTGGCCAATTTTATCGAGAATATCATCCAGCTTTGTTTTGATGTATTCGGTACGCTGGTCAGATTTACTGAAGTCAATTTCAACAACTTTTTTCTCCTCAACCGGTTCGGCAGGTGTACCACCTCTCATTCGGTTTAATCGGCTCCTTCGCGGATTATCTACCATATTTTCCTCTCCATTTTTTAAAAGTATAGGTCAAACGGCCAATGAAGTCAAGCCTTTTTATTTTGCTTTTACGAAATTCTATAATTGTTTTAGGACGTAACCAATCAACTACCATTGGCGCAAGTTTATATCCAACTCCTACCCCTGCTATAAATCCCAAAGAAGGATACATCAAAGGATACATCAATGTGTTAGTGGCTGGCGCAAACAGATAATTTACTGCTATTCCCCCGGTCATCCCTATCGCTGACATACCGACAACCGTTGACCAAAACAAAAATTGCTGCTCTTCCTGACTGTCGTAATATTTCATTCTTAGCATCTCCCCAATAGCAATATCACAGAACTGATTTTCAGCTGAACGAAGCCGAACAAAATCCCGGTTAGATTGATGAAAATAGCCGCATTTGATTGTCTTATCCTTTAGTTTGATGATACAGTAAGAATTTATTGGCACTTCTGTCAAGCACTTCTCGGCAAATAGTGGTTGATACTTGTTTTTCAGTTTTTCCAATTCCTCGGCAGATGGTGGAGTGATGAGAAATATTCGCTGTCCCATGAGGTAAACCTGAAACTGGCTAAAATATATTTTTTGAGTCTGAATAGCTTCCTTCTCCCGATATTGGATAACGGCCATAACACTATCATTTGGCAAAACGTAAAATTGGGCGCTGATAAAATTTTTAACATCGGGAAACACTTCATAATATTCATTTTCAATTGGATCAATTTCGGCACCGATCCGATCACTCATGACAATTATTTCATCACCAACTAGGCAAGTACACGTAAGTAATAAAATCAGAACAAGTTGGATTAATTTATCCATAGTTAAAAAGCCCCGCTTTTTTGACGGGGCTTTGATCATTTTTAAATAGTAACAGGATTTCGATTCACCTTGATTATCAGAAGCTAAAACCGGTTTCGATGGTGGTCAAGGAAACAGATTCGGTTTTGGGATTAATTTTACCATTACCATCAAAGTCTCGATAAGTTCTCTGAAACACATAGTAGATAACCGCACCGCCACCTAACTCAAATCCAACTTTATAACCAAGGATTGTATTTTCGGAAGGATTCTCGAAGTCGAAGGGATTTTCATCATTATTTCTCTGATAAAAAGCCGTAGCGCTGGCTAACTTGGGAATTTTACCCTTCGGCAGAGAGACGGAGGCCATAAAACTCTTGATTTCATTTCCCGAAGAGAACATATGCTGGTAATAGCTCCCCAGAATGACATAATTCAGCACATTCACATCAAATGCTCCGAATATTCCCTGCATTTGATCCTGCATCAGGCGCATTTGCTGCTTGGTGTAAATCTGATTGTCGCGAATTTGAACTCGCTCATAATCATAGACTCGATCCCAAAAATTAAACAAGAAATTTTTACCCGCATAGCGGTATTCAAGAGTAAGGTTTAATATCTTGAACATATTAGCCCGAACTCCCGGTACCGCAAAACCAAAGCCCGGAGTAAAAGGAACTCTATTATAAGTATTGCCACTTAAAACCAGAGCTGAATCTTCAACTGGAATGAAGCTCGCCGCCTGTCCGTAAACTACGACATTGAATAATTTGCTATTTAACACCGGCATTCCGACATCCACAGAAACGGCACCATTGAGAAGCCTATCGTAATCGGATAATTTGGTAATTCCATTCTGGATAACGGATTCATTTGGCACATTAAAGCCATTTTTTCTTAAAAATGCCCGCTGATCCGGGGTAAATGCAATTCTCAACGAATCAATCACATCATTATCATCGGCATCGGGATACAAATCGAGGGCATCGGCAACGTCATCTTCATCGGCATCCGGTAAACCTTTGTAAGGAAAGACATCAGTTACAACTGTTCCACCAAAGACTAACGGTAATTTAACTAGTGGGCGAAAAGTCACCCGACCAGCCATCAAGCCGGGACCGGTAATCTCCTTTGCATTGGCGGTAAAAAATTCCCAGCCAAGTCTTTTAAATTGCATCCCGGTATGAACACCAACTTTGCGGACTTGAGGATATTCTGTGGTATTGGAATATCCGTTCATTAGTATCCCATATCCAAGAGTAACATTGTCCAGGGCACCCAATTTGACAAAAAATGGATCCCCAGGTTGCGCCCAGCGAACATAATAAATCTTATCAAAGTAATCGATAACCTCATCCCATTCATTTTTTCG
>CAZJIU010000063.1:0-13592 GCA_964546145.1 uncultured bacterium | reverse complement strand
TTTATAACCATTGTACAACCACTGTACAACAATTGTTACATCTTGATTCTTTTGTCTTGCCTCTTTTGTCTTATTTCTTTTATCTTGTTCCCTTAAAATAGCGAGTGATGATGTCCAAAAGAGTTCTTGTTCTATTAGCCGAAGGTTTTGAAGAAATCGAAAGCGTTACGGTGATTGATATTCTCCGGAGGGCAGGTGCGGAGGTTACTACAGCCGGACTTACCGGGAAATCAGTTACTGGGTCACATCAGATCACCATTATGGCCGATGCCCTGCTCGATGAGGTCAAAGATCAGGATTTCGACTTGATAGTTTTACCGGGTGGAATGCCGGGAGCCAATAATTTAAAAGCCGATTCCCGGGTACAAGATATTATCCAGTGCAATGAGCAAGCGGGTAAATTGATTGCTGCCATTTGTGCCGCGCCGATTGTTTTGGCCGAGGCGGGAATTTTGAAGGACAGGAAATTTACAATTCACCCTTCGCAAGTCAATAATATTCAGTTATCAGCGAAGGACTCACCGGTGGAAATTGATCGGGGAGTGATTACCGGTCAGGCAGCCGGAGCAGCAATGAAATTTGCCTTTACCCTGGTTGAGAAGCTCTATGGTCCGGAGAAGGTCCGGGAAATCAATCGCTCGGTTCTTTTTCGGGAGTAATCTATGCCTGCTGCATCATCAGCCAATAGTTTATTGATTCTGATTGATCTTGATGGAACCTTGATCTCGTGTGGATTGACACCGCGCCAGTCGCTGGCAAATGCCCTCTTTCAGCATACCGGTAAAATGGTCGAATTTAGCTATTCCCAATTGGCCGGGCTGACCGATCCACTAATCATTGATGGTGCTTTAGAGCGGTTAGCTGTCCCAGCTAATCAGCGGGATAAATTAACTCGAAAGATCTTGAAAACTTATTTAAACATTTTAGCTGAGCGTTATCCTCAAGCAACCGATCAAATTCTCTATATTGGTGTAGTGGAATTGCTCGAATATCTCCGTGATTGTGGTTTTAGAATTGGGCTTATCTCAGGCAATAGTAAAAAAGGTGCCGGAATCAAAATAAAACCGTTCAATTTGAAGCAATATTTTTCATTTGGCGTTTTCGGTAGTGATCATACCGAGCGGGACAGCTTACCCTTGATTGCACTGCGGAAAGTTCATCAGAAGTTCAATGAAAAATATTCGCCGGATCGGGTCGTGATTATCGGCGATACGGTTCGTGATGTGCAGTGTGCCCGGCGCAACGGGATGCGCTCCATCGTCGTTATCCGTCGCGAAGGTCAGCGGCAGGTAATTCTGCGCGAAAGTCCCGATTTGATTGTCGATAATTTTGAGGATTTGAAGCCAATCCAGCACTATCTTCAACAACTTTTAATCCAGCCTCTTGCTTGATTCTTTAAGTAGCAAAGTGATTCAGGTCAGGTGAAAAAATGAACTATGTTGAAAAAATTAGCCGCCGGTTCGCAAAGGGAATGGAAATTGACGACATACGGGTGCGGCCCAAGTTGGGGCAACTTGAAGGTTGGATTAGTATTGCGGTTAATTTAATCTTATTTATCAGCAAATTACTGGTAGGCTTATGGATTAATTCGATTGCATTGATTGCTGACGCCTTTCATTCTTTTTCGGATGTGTGGACCTCGGTTGTTGTTATTCTGGGTTATCGCATGGCAACCAAACCGGGTGACCAAAAGCATCCTTACGGTCACGAACGGATTGAATATATTACCACTTTAATTATTGCCATTCTGCTTGCCGTGGTGGGTTTTGAATTTGTCAGGCAGGCGTTTAATCGTTTCCGCAATCCGGTACCGGTGACCTCTACACCGATTGTTTGGATTTTTGTAGTAGCAACGATAGTAATCAAGTGGTGGATAGGAGATTTTTCGAATAAATTAGGGAAAATTATCAAATCGGATACCCTTAAAGCCGACGCCTTTCACCATTATTCAGACGCTTTTTCATCTGCTTTTGTACTTTTAGCTGTAGTCGGAAGTGCTCTCAATTATCCGGCTTTAGATGGAATTGGGGGTATTTTAGTCGGTTTGATTCTTATTTACGGAGGCTACGCGGTTGGCAAGAATCCTATTGATATGCTGATAGGTAAACCGCCGGAACCGGAGTTGATTTACAAAATCCAGGAACTGGTACTTGGCGTTACAGGTGTGGTGAATTCCCACGACCTGGTGGTGCATAGCTACGGAGAGCAAAGGTTTATCAGTATTCACATCGAAGTTGATCAAAAGAAGAGTATGACCCGGGCGCACGAGATCAGTGATGCCGTAGAGGAGCTGTTGGACCGCGAACTCCAGGCACATAGTATCGTTCATGTTGATCCGGTTGACCTGGAGAATCCGGCACTCCAGCGGCTGCATCAAATCATCCGGGATTTCATTGCCGGCAGTAGCGAAATCAAGGCTTATCACGACTTGCGAATTATTCAGACCAAAGATCGTCGGCGGATTCTATTCGATATTGTTGCGGCGAAACCTAATATTCGCCACCCGGAGGGATTTCAGGATTACCGGGTTTTGAAAGATTTAATCAGGCGCGATTTTCAAAATTATGAAATTGATATTCAGATTGATCAATTATATACCTATAGCTAGGTGTCTTCTTGTAAACTATTCGACGGAATGCGGATCGTTTTCCAGCAAGTTTTGGCTGTTGATTAACATGCTTTCGATATAAGGAATTAAAACCGTTTGCCAAAGGCATCCCGTTGGGAGAAACGGTTTCCGATTGTTACCTTTTAGGTATAATCCCCGAATTTCCCACCAGGGACTTCCGTTGGAGAATTCGGGGATTACTCTCAAAAACCTGAATATTATTAACTGTTTCAACAGTTTTTACAGAAGTGATTAGTAATGCTCTCTATTTTTTTTAGCGATTGAAAAAAGTAAGTACAACAGACACTCCTGTCGGTTTCTCAAAAATATCCCCAACATCAAGATAATATTAATGATGCGGCCTCAGAAAAACAGCGGGATTACAATCGGACAAACGTCGCCAAAAAGAGGAATTTTTCAGCGTTTCACTGATCACTAAACTACCCGAAACAACTTGGTTATTTCAACAATTTACTTTTTAATCATAAAATTTATTTCGCCTTAAAATTTCTCAGGCGACAGTAGGACGATTGCCGTTGTTTTTCGTAGCCGAAGCTTTTTTGTTACTTTTTTAGCAACTGAAAAAAGTAAGTAGTAGTTAAATAAGGCTAAAATTTAATCTATTGAACGGAGAGATAAAAACCGTAGTTTTTACAGACGTTATTAATGATGCTTACTTAGATTAAACTCACGTTAGTTAAAGAGTTAGATAATTTGGCTGATTAAATGGCCTTATTGCTCGATTCCAGCTGGAATGGGCTGATTTCGGTCGTACCAAACTTTTTTTGCAATTGTTGCAAAGCCGCTCGCTGCCGATCGAATTGCTGTAAAAATTCAGCCGGTGCCGATTCTGCCTGATAAATAGGCATGAGTCGCTCCAGTTTTGCCAGTAGTTTATCAATCCGCAGAGTGAATTGAGCTTCATAATCGGAACGGCTATAATTTCTATCGAATACTTCGGTGAATAAGTGCTGCAAATCCTCGTAATGCGGTAAAAATCCAACCGGTGTGGGAATTGCGCCATATTCGCCGTGCACCCGGCCTTCCGCCCACAAAACCCAGACTTTCTTATCAATTTTTTGATTTAAATATTTTCCGGCGCTGTCTTTCAGGAAATAATTAGTGGCAAATACTAATGGCGGTTTTTTTAGATGGGCACCGAATTGCAGATGATTCTTGATATAAAGCCCAAGTGGAACCACAATAAAATCTAAATTAGCCATCGGGGAAAATGCCCGACGGCCTTCCTGCCCGAGAGTTGCCGCTGTTGTTTCCGATTCCAGGGTTGCACCGAGGAATACGCCGTGATTCCAGTCGAGCGATTGAATTATCGGTGGATTGGTATCTGAATCGCGCCCACCGTATACAACGGCATCTATTGGCACTCCAGCCGGATCATTAGCGCGCGGATCGAGATTATCCAGTTCACTGAGCCGCATTGTATAACGGGCGTTCTTATGGGCGAGCGGAATTTCTTTGCTGGCTGAATCCTTTTTACCTTTGTACCATTCGCCGGAATGATTGAGACCGGTATCGGGCGGATCACTACCCATCCCGATCCAGTACGGTCGTCCGTCGTTGACCAAGACGTTGGAAAAGATCAACTCACGCGGAGTAGTCAGACAGCTATAGATTAATGGATCATCGGTAGGATTGACATCGGTGATGATACCGAAAATGCCCGATTCGATGTTGACTGCGCGGCAAACCCCGTTTTTGGTGATGCGTAGATAGGCAATATCGTCACCAATAATCGTCTGACCGGGCAACATTGCAGTGCTGGTTTTCCCGCAGGCGCTGGGAAAGGCGCCCGTAAAATAGGTTGTGCGTTTTTGCCGCAGTGGGTGGACACCCAGGATGAACATATGCTCAGCCAACCAATCCTCATGATTGGCGCGATTGATTGCCAGGCGCAGCGCCAGTTTTTTAAGACCAATGCTGTTGCCGGCGTATTGATTATTAATCGTTAGAACTCGATTGGCTTCGAGATCAACATAAATCCGACGTTGAGCGATATTTTTCGAACAACCCCGCTCGTCGAGTTCACCGGCACTGTGAATGAAATGGAAAAAGCGATCGGAGCCATTTAACCGCTGAAATTCGCGGTAGCCCAAACGATAAAGCAAATCTTCGCTGTGAGCGACATACGTCGAATCGGTGATTTGCAACGCCGGGATGGAAAAGAGTGAGCCAAGCGGTCCTAAGCAGAAAAATCGTACCAGCATTTCTTTGCCAGCCATGATTCCTTCTAATAACTGGAAGATCTCGTCTAAACCTTTTTTCCGTTCGAGGGTATTGAGGCGCTCACTCATCAGGTGCTCATCGCTGACTAAAATTCGGGTATGTTCCTTGTCGCGGGCCTGGTCGCCGTAACCATCGTAGTGGATCGTATGACCGGCAATTTTGAGCGGTTGTTCTTCGCCGGTGCTGAGAGCCAATTGACGAACGTAGGCAATATCCTCCGGAGCGTCGCTGATTACGGTGACCTTAGCCGGTTGACAGCGCCGGATATATTCAGTGACAATCGCATTGACATGTTCGTTTTGCAAGGCGGTTAGCTTGAGCCAGTCAGCCTGGCTGATGCAATCCGGAAAAGGATTGCTGTAGAGATTTTTTACCTGGTTTGTTTTTCTGGGATTCAATTCAATCGGCTTGATCCACTCTGAAGTTTGCAATTGGTAAATTTCAGGGTGGAATTTTTCATTTAATTATTCACAATATTTAGGTGGTGTGATACCTTTTTATTCAAAATCGCTGGGGCATAATATACTTTAGTTAGAGTCTGGTAGTCAAGTGCTCTATGAAATCTCCTGGTATTTTTAAAAATAATTGCTTTGAGATAAGCCCTGAATTATTACGTTAAAGGTTGACCGTTCTCCTCGATTTAAAGTGATTATCAGGTGATGTTGCAAAGGTCTAAAGAATTCGTAAATTAATGCAAAGAAAATAAGTATTTGGAGGATTGGAAATGAAAAAAGGATGGTTGACAGTAATTATTATTGTTGTCGTCTTACTGTTGATTTACAGTTTTTTCAAGAATAACTACAATGCCCTGGTCACCTTAGAGGAAAATGTCAATCAGTCCTGGGCGCAGGTTAGTAATCAGTATCAGCGCCGGGCGGATTTGATCCCCAATCTGGTAGAAACGGTAAAAGGGTATGCCACCCATGAAAGAGAGACCTTTGAAGCGGTTACCGAAGCCCGGGCAAAGGTTGGTCAGTTGACTGTCACACCGGAGGTATTAAATAATCCCGAAGCTTTTAACCGCTTTCAGCAAGTTCAGGGTGAAATCAGCTCCGTGCTGACCCGCCTGATGGCCGTGGCGGAAAATTACCCGCAGCTTAAAGCCAATGAGAATTTCCTGGCACTGCAATCGCAGTTGGAGGGTACCGAAAACCGCATCTCCGTCGAGCGCAAGCGTTTCAATGAAGCGGTTCAGACATATAACACAAAAATCCGTCGCTTCCCTACCAATCTCCTTGCGGGATTATTTGGTTTTGAGAAGAAGCTCTATTTTGAGGCTCAGCCGGGAGCGGAAACCGTACCCAGCGTCAAATTCTAATTGAGCTCAGTGATTCATGCATAAATTCATACCGAGGATTCTGATCTGTCTGCTACTGGGATGTATTTTTATCCCGTGCTTTGCCCTGGAAGTACCGCCGCTTAAAGTTCGGGTTACTGATTTAGCTGGGGTAATTACGCCGACAGAGCGGATGCGGCTGGAAGAGAAATTGTACTTTTTCGAAACTAAAACCTCCAACCAGATTGCGGTGCTGATTATCCCTTCACTCGAGGATGAATCATTGGAGGATTATTCCATCCGGGTGACGGATAAATGGCAACTGGGCGATCCGGATAAAGACAATGGAGTGCTTTTATTGATCGCGATTAATGAGCGGAAGATTCGGATTGAAGTTGGTTATGGATTAGAAGGTGCGCTGACGGATCTGATTTCTTCCCAGATCATCCGTAATGAGATCGCGCCTCGCTTTCGCACCGGAAATTATGCTGCCGGTATTGATGCCGGACTTAATGCCATCATGCTGGCAACCCGCAATGAATATCAAGCCGATCCGCAAAAATATCAGCGTTCTGCCCGGGACAGAGCCTCCTCTTTTGGTTCTTTGGTATTTTTTATCCTCTTTTTCCTCTTATTTTTAATCAGCGGTCGCCGCGGCCGACGCGGTTTGTTTTGGGCCCTTTTGGGTGCGAGTATGTTTCGCGGCGGCGGTCGGTCAGGCGGTTTCGGCGGCGGCTTTGGCGGCTTTTCCGGTGGGGGTGGCGGCTTTGGTGGTGGCGGCGCCTCGGGAGGCTGGTAAAAAATTATAATTTATTGGATTGAATATGGCGTTGATTGACCGTTATTTTTCGCAGAGTGATTTGAGAAAAATTGGCGCGGCTTGTAAGCAAGCCGAGCAAAATACAGCTGGCGAGATGCGGGTTAGTATTTTTAGTAAACGACCGCGAAAATGGCGTGACCTGACTCTTGAGCAATTTACTCTCGCGGAATTTCAGCATCTTGGTATGGAAAAAACCCGCGATCGGACCGGAGTTTTACTGCTGATAATTTTAGCCGAGCGAAAATTTCAAATTCTGGCTGATTCGGGAATTCATCAAAAAGTCGAACAGGATACCTGGGATGCAGTCGCTGCCGAATTGTCCAATTATTTTAAAAAGGGTGAATATTTAACTGGGATAATGGACAGCATTCAGCAAATGGCAGCCATCTTAAGCCGTCATTTTCCGAGGAAGAGTGACGATACCGACGAATTGAGCGATGAGGTAGTTGTTCACTAATTGTAAAATTATCTATGAGGAGGCACTATGCACCGCAGATTAATCAATTATCCAATCTTTTTGATTCTTTTAATATTACTGACCGGGTTGGGACTTCAACAGTGTGGCAAGAAAGAGCCTGAAATTATGACTCAACAGCAGGCAAGATCGGAGATGGTAGTCAAGGAGATGATTGCTAAATTTAGGAAAGAAAATGCCAGCCGGATCAAGATCGGTGTCAATCAGGTAAGTGAGTTCTGGACTGATGCCGATGGCAATCAGGAAAAGTTTAAAGAATTTTGTCTGAATAATTTCATAGCTGATGAAGATCAGCTACAGCAGGCTTTTCAACGACTCGAAACCGCGATTGAAGCGCTGACCGGGCTGGTTATTGAGAATGAACGTCTGTTTCAATGGCATCAGCAGGTTGATACCGGACCGGTATTGCCGATAGACTATCTATTAGCCAATTTTAGTCTGGGTTCGCATGTCGAGGAGGATTTATATAAAACCAAAATTGCCTTTTTCGTTTTATTGAATTTTGAGCAATTTTCTCTCGGAGAAGCCCTAAAGTATGGCAAGAACTGGTCGCGCCAGAAATGGGCGGAAGTGCGCCTGGCACAGCAATTCACCTCCCGCGTTCCGGCTGACCTGGCTCAGAAAAAATATGAAACCTATGTCGCTGCCGACGATTACATCAGTAATTACAATATCTATATGCATAATTTGCTGGATGAAAATGACCAGCGACTATTTCCCGAAGGATTGAAACTGATCAGCCATTGGGGTCTGCGAGATGAATTGAAAGCCCAATATAATCAGCCGGATGGATTAGCGCGCCAGAAACTGATTTATGAAGTAATGCAAAGGATTATCTTCCAAGAAATTCCCAAGGTTGTGATTGACAATCCGGAAGTGGATTGGCAGGTTGCCACCAATACCGTCACGGGTAAGAAAGTTGATAACTCCCGCGAACCCAATACTCGTTATCAAAAGCTAGCGGCGATTTTTCAGGCGGAAAGGTCAGTTGATCCGTACTACCCGCTTTATCCAACTAAAATCGCCCGACGATTCGATCAGGATCGGGAAATTCCTGAAGCTACTGTCGAGCAACTTTTCGTCCAGCTGCTGACTTCTAAGGAATTTAAAAAAGCCGGCGAATTGGTGCGGCAACGTCTCGGACGCGAGTTGGAACCTTTTGATATCTGGTATTCAGGTTTTAAACCGGTATCGCAGTATAACGAGAGTGAGTTGGATAAAATCGTGGCATCCAGATATCCGACTGTTGAAGCGTTCAAATGGGATATTCCAAATATTCTAACTAAACTGGGTTTTGAGCGTGAAACCGCTGAGTATCTGGCAATGAAAATCGAGATTGACCCGTCGCGGGGAGCCGGTCATGCTATGGGTGCCGGTCGTCGAACTGACAATTCTCATCTGCGAACTCGAGTACCCAAAGGTGGCATGAATTATAAGGGATTCAATATTGCAATGCACGAACTCGGTCATTGCGTCGAGCAGGTATTTTCGCTGAATAAAATCGATCATACCTTATTGCAGGGAGTACCCAATACCGCCTTTACCGAGGCGTTTGCGTTTATCTTCCAGAAACGGGATCTGGATGTGCTTGGACTGACCGAAAAGGATCCCAAGGCCGAATATCTAAATGCCCTGAGACAAATCTGGGACACTGCCGAAATTGCCGGAGTTGCCCTGATGGATATGCACGTCTGGCATTGGCTGTATGACCATCCTGAAGCCTCAGCCGGGGAGTTGAAGGAGGCAGTGATTCAGATCGCGCGGGATGTCTGGAATACCTATTTTTTCCCGGTCTTAGGGCATCAAGATGCGCCGATTCTGGCAATCTATTCGCATATGATTGATGCGGGATTGTATCTGCCGGATTACCCGATTGGTCATATTATTCAATTCCAGATTGAAGAGTATATTAAAAGTAAAAATCTGGGGCAGGAAATGCAGCGGATGTGTGTGCAGGGTGCCATTACCCCGAATTTATGGATGGAACTAGCGGTGAAGGATAAGATTTCCATCGAGCCGCTGCTGAAAGCCGCTGGCAAGGCTCTGAAGGCAACTTCCTGATTTCCTGTCAATACTTTATGCTGAAAAAGCCCGCAATTCTCGGCGGGCTTTTTTATTAGTATTTCAACTGAATTAGATATACTTCTTCAGTAACAAATTTATATTGTTAAAGGTAATCATATAGTTGATATATTTTTAATTGCAGATTTCTGATAGTTGTCCTAATATTAAAAGCAAATTAAGTGTAAATAGTGAGGGGATAATGTTTAATTTAAAGTCCGGTTTAATTGGAATTCTCTGGCTTTTTACTGGAATTGTTCGGGGTAATCCGGCGGACAGTTTGGCGCATTTCTTTGGCGCTTCGATATCGGGATTTTCCGGTTCGGGATTGACCTATCGGATACGAATTGGTGATAATTACAATATCAAGACTGCCGGGTATTTTATTTATTCCGATAAAGATTCTAAGGTAACGGATGATGAGGTTACAAAATATAGTTTCGGACTGGAATACCAACATAATTTTTTCACCAAGAAATACATTCTTTTTTATAGTTGCTTAGGTGCAGACTATGTTTATGATTCTGAACCCAAGGCAGGATATAATAATATTGAAACCAGGACCTTCCAGACTGGTGCTGGTTTTGGAATAGATCTTAATGCCAATTTCAATCCGAATTACCCTGATATTGTCTTTTTTATTGGGATAGGTGAAAAATATTATTCGCAACAAAAAATCAAGTGGTCCAATAAGGAAAAAGTTGATAACCGACTTTCAAGGGGATTTGATTTAACCGGTACAGTCGGTCTGGGAGTTGAATTCTGAGAGTTAATTTTATCAGAGACTAAGGTCGAATGAGAGCACCCAGCGCAGGGCAATCTTTGGCTGATTATCAACCGGGTGGGAGACCCAGAAGGGGCAATGAATACCGACCATAATGATTTCAAGGGCGTCAAATTCTGCTCCTATCCCGGCGTCGAATTTGGAATGATTCAAGGCTAATTGGTAAAAATTACTCGATAGTATCCCCGAATCGAGGAAAAAAATCAGATCAAAAACCGCCGGATCTACTCGCGCTAAACTATAGCGGAATTCAGTATTACTGGTGATAATATTGCGGTCTCTCCACAGTGCATCACCGTAGCCGCGCATATCGCCGGCGCCTTTGACCAAGCGATAGGATTCAAAGCTGAGGTTCTCTAATACATTTTTACCGAAGAAATAGTAATATTGTTGAGTGGGCATTGTGCCACTGGACATGCCGATAAAAATTCGTTCATATACCCAGGAATTCGCAGTCGAACGAATTTTCAGTTGTCCATCCAGAGTCAGCTTGGTGAATTGGTAATCGGTGGACAGGATTGGTAAGCCGCCGCTTAAAGACAGCTGCAAGATGTGCCGATAGCCGCCCCAATTGTGGAAATTGACGAAATCCAAGGAGGGATTAAACAGTCTTCCCCTCTGCCAGTTTTTGGCATTGAGGAATTTCAAGGTGTAGACATTTTCATAATGGAGGGCAAGATTTAATTTTTTATATCCTTGAATTTGGTGGAGCAGGGGATAGCGGATTTCACCCAGATAAATCTCAGTGCTAACGGTGGTTTCATTTAGTCCGAAGTAATCTCGCGAACGGAAATGGAGTCGGGGTTTGAAAAATAGCGCCAATAGCGAGGTGCTGTAGCTGATATCATAACCGGTTGTTTTACTCTGGAGACCGTAATTGAATCCGAGTGTCCATTCGTCCAGACTCTGCGCCGGGAAAAGCGGACGCATGTTGATCCAGTAACGCCCGCGAAATTTAATGCCAATCCGGCTAATATCGCGCTTGTTGAAATCGAAAGTTGGGTAATAGAACACCTGATAGGCATCAATCCGCGGAATACCGATCAGGAAACTGAAGAGTATTTTGTAAGGGTAATGATTATTCAGGCGGTTAAATTCCCAGATATTACGCTGGGGATCGAGAGTGATTTTACGAATGGGAGCTCGTGTTGTGAAGTATAGTGTGTCAATGCCATTTTCCCGTAGCTGAGTAAATTGGTGCAAAGTATCCAAGCGGGAATTTATGGCGATTACTTCGACCGGAAGGGCGCTGAGTACGCTGCCTTTGGCTACGACTTGAGCAGCGTAGGTATCAGTTGCTTTATCGAAGGATTTGGACACACGCTGGATTTTAATATCCGGGATTTCATCGGACTCGAGCCAGAGCTTGCGGAATGCAGTTAGGTCGCGATTGGAAATTTCCTCAACCAGTTGGAGAAATTCGGTCGAGGTCACTGGACGGTGTTGATAACGGATTAAAAACTCATGAATACACACCTGAAAAAGGGAGTCGCCGATATAATAAGCGAGCATATCCAGAATTTTCTGACCTTTAAAGTTCTTAACCTGCTCCATCAGCAAGGGGGCATCGCCCATTGGGGAAGAACTTAGTAGAGTTCGGTTGGTCTGTTCCTGATCGGCAGTCAAAGCCGAAAGCCGGAGCGCCAGCTGGGTGTAATTAATCTCTTGTTGCTTGGCAACCCGATACCGGTTTCTTAATTTGTTGTAATGCCGAGCCATATAGATTGCAGCGGCTTGATTGGCAAGACTTTCGTTGATCCAGTCCGGCTGAGCCGAATTCTCATAGACGTAAAAACTGAAATACTGACGGGCGAGCGCTTGCGCCAGATTGTAAATACTGACATAATCAATGGTGAACAGGTTATCGTATTGATGTTGATTCAATATAATCAGGTTAGAAGTTACCAGGCTGGTGGGGATTTTGGCGACGGAAACCGCTAACTGTTGATGCGGATAGGGACAATAAAGATTGGCGTATTGATCAATAATATCGGTAATCAGATTTGCCAGGATTTTGCTTTTAGTAGTTTTGGCAGATTTTTCTTCCGCTGGTGGCAAGAGTAAACGGATCGGAATATTTTCGTGGGTTGTAGACGAGAGTTTATAGGAACCCGAAAACACTACGGCGAGTTCTTGAATTGAGGCTGGTTTGAAATGATGCAACTTGGTTTTGCTTTCGGTAATGGATTCAGTCGAATTTACCGATAGAGACGAAATAACCTTGTATTTGGCAGGTAGCTCAGTTGACAGGCTGTAACGGCAGGGGGAACTGGAGGAGGGGGCAAGATGACGATACAGTTTTTTATTCCAGCCAGTTGAGGTTAGTTGCTCCAGAACCGGATAAAAGCGGATTAGTCTGAAGGTCGTGCCGCTGTAGGTGGGACACTGGAAGTGCCGTCCGCGCGGGATTTTTACGCTGAAATCAATACTGATTGTGGTCGAATCGTTCGGCAATAATGTCGCCGGCAAGCGAACTCCCATGCAAAGTTTTTCTTCATCGAAATAGTCGCAAATAGTACTGTCAGCCTGGATATTTTGAATGTCCATTATTACCGGTTCTTCCAGCAGATTTTCATATTTTTGATAGGAGGCGCTACGCGGATTGCGGAAACCGTTCGGACTTAGGTGAAAATAGAGTGTGTCGAGCGCCAGATTGGAACGATTAACAATCCGGATTGTCTCCCGGACGTAAATTGTAGGGAGAGTCTCGGAAAATTTTAGATTAATTTGATAACTGGTCTCTAATAACTGCGCCGACAGCGAGACTGAAATCAGAAATATTGTAACGAACCTAATGATTCGCCGGAAGTCTATAAACCGGAAGACGAGTGGCTGACCGAAAGTGGCGTTGGATTGTCTTGAACTTGAACTGCTGTTTAGCATTTTATGAAAATATAGGGGAAAAATTCAGATTTACAAGAGTCGAGTCACACTGGAAGTGACCGATTGACACTTCCCGAGAATTATCTTAAATTAACCCGCTTTTTGCCTCAGTAGCTCAATTGGTAGAGCAGCGGACTCTTAATCCGTTGGTTGAAGGTTCAAGTCCTTCCTGGGGTACTTTCCGTACCTAAAAAGATATTTAGGTCAGGGATATTATTAGAAAAAAGATACTTGTTAAAAGTACGATTTTTTATCAATTCAATTTTTCATTAAGAACTGTATATTTATCCAAAATTCTCGACAACATTTAATCTGTTTTCTGTTTTTTATCTCAATGTGAGTTTTTAACCAATCCTTAATAAAAACCTGTTTTTAATGTGTCTCTTAAACAGTAAGATATGGATTATAAAGATACAACCCGGGTTTTTAAAATTTTAATTC
>CAZJIU010000062.1:0-13892 GCA_964546145.1 uncultured bacterium | reverse complement strand
TGGGAAGAAGCCAGACAAAAACTGGAGAAGATAAAACCAATATTTATGCTCGCTGAAGCCCAACAGTCGGAACTGCATCAAAAGGCTTTTGATATGACTTACGGCTGGCAGTACAAAGACCTGATGAATGACATTGCCGCTAAACGAAAGGACGTTCGAGACCTGGATAAATACATACGGCAGGAATCCAAAATCTATCATCCGGATGACTATCGTATGCTATACATTACTAATCATGATGAAAATTCCTGGCATGGCACAGCCTATGAAAGACTTGGCGAAGGAACTGAAGCCTTCATTGTCTTTACTTGCCTTTTTCCAGGAATGCCGTTGATCTATAGCGGTCAGGAAGCTGGATTGAATAAACGCCTGGCTTTTTTTGAAAAGGATTCGATCCCCTGGCAGGAGCACCGGAATCGCGAATTGTACACTACATTACTTAATTTGAAACAGGCTCATCAAGCATTGTGGAATGGTATGGCTGGCGGTGAGTTTATTCGCCTGCATACCTCTTCAGATCGCCAGATTTTTGCACTTGTACGAGAAAAAAATAACGATAAAATTATAGCCATCTTCAATTTTTCAGATCAACCCAAAACCTTCAAAATTAAATCGAAGATACTCGAAGGTAAATATCTTAATCCCTTGACTGATAAAATCTTATCGCTTTCTTCTAAAAACATTTTCAAACTAGATAAATGGGAATATTTAGTCTTGGTCAAACAATAATTGGTAAAAAGTTAATCAAATTAAAAATATCCGTCATAGACTTTTACTGCAACTTTCTTTAGGAGAAAATCATGGAGTGTAAACAAAAAGAAAACTTGCGAAAATGCAATTGTACTTATGAGCCCTGTCATCGTAAGGGTAATTGCTGTGAATGCCTGCAGTATCACTTGCGCATTCGCGAATTACCTGCTTGCTGTTTTCCGAACAATGTCGAACGTACCTATGACCGTTCTTTTGAACGCTTTACTGAATTAATCAATAATAAGCAAATTTAAAATATTCTGTTGATTCCCATTTTACCAACTCTCTTTTCGATTATTATCAAAAATACATAATTCAATATTGCAGCTAGTTTAGAAGCATCTTTGAAATTTGGAGGTTAAAATATGATTGAATTACTGCACGCTCGCAGAAGTATACGTAAATATCAGAGTAAGCCTATTGCTAGTGATAAAATCGAAATCCTTAAAGAAACATTATTACGATCGCCCAGTTCGAGAAACATCAATCCCTGGGAATTTATATTTGTAGCTGACCGGCAGCTGCTGGCTAAATTATCTGAGGCAAAGGAACATGGTTCGGAATTTTTAAAAGACGCTGCTTTAGGTGTTATAATTTGTGCCGACGAAACCAAGTCAGATGTCTGGATCGAAGATTGTTCGATTGCTGCTATTCTGGTACAGCTGGTTGCCCAATCGCTCGGATTAGGCAGCTGCTGGATTCAAATCCGTAACCGCAAATATAACAGCGGTGAGACTTCCGAACAATATATTCAGCAATTAATGGGAATACCTGAATATATTCGGATAGAATGTATTATTGCGTTTGGGTATCCGGCTGAAAAGAAAAGAGGAATTCCGGCAAATCAATTGAATCATGCCAAGATTAGACTAAACAGCTGGACTTAGTTTAAAACTAGTAAAGAAATTTAATATTCGAAACTTTTACTTTTTATGGCTGCCTTTACTATTCGGCGTCTTTTAATCATATCTACAATCACAAACGGTGAATAATAAATGAGGAAGGAAATAAGAGCTACTCCTTCGAGTACTAGGATATACCATGGCCAGGGACCAAAGAAGTCCAATAGTGAGGCAGTCTCGGGTTTATGACAAATAAATAGATAATTACCATCAAAGACATAATTAAAACCAGCAATAAATATCATATATATATTGGTTAATAAAAAAATCCTGAAAATAGATTTATATTTCGGGCGGTATCCAAAAGAGAAAGTACCGTAAATTGTGGCAGTTACAATCAATCCATGGGAAACAAAAAATTGAAAAAACCGATAATGAGGAAAGGAATAAGCTCCAATATCCGGCTGGAGTAAGGCTTGAATTGCGCCACCCAAACCCCAAAAATAGACAATCTCATAGAGCCGATAGCTTTTATTGATCAGCATAATCGCACTCAAGACAATCGCAGCTCCACATAAATGCAAAGGTAAAGATACACCGGGAGTCCATTTACCCCAGGATAACCTCCAGACGCTCAAAGATATTTCCTGAAGTATCAAAAGGATTGCCAGCGTATAGCGGATAATAATATCCCTGCGCTCGGTTTTATAATTTTTAATCCAATAAACCATTATTAAATTGACAAGTAAAATGGTCAATAAGCTCATGATATGCGATTTGGAGAAAATTTGGAATGGTCCAAAAGGATAATTATCGTAAAGAAAGTATGTTCGCATTGTTAAATCCCCTCTATTGGCGGGTAATTTAAGCATAGAAATCATTGCTTCAAGGAAAAAAATAGTATTACTATTATCAATGTAAAAAACATGAATTTAAATCAGGATATTTGGCTAAAAATAGAAGAAAATATTATTTTCGTTCTGCGACGCCGATTCCCGGTTTATCCAAAACCATTTCCCGTCCATTTACTATTCTGGCACCTTGAAAAGGGTCATTAGTTATTAATAAATTTCCATCGAGATCGGCATAATCAATTAGCGAGCAGAGCTGCGCCGCCGCCGAGATAGAAAGTGAACTCTCAATCATACAACCGATCATGATTTTTAATCCAAGTGATTTAGCCAGCCAGATCATCCGTAGTGCTTCCTGCAAACCACCCGATTTCATAATTTTAATATTGATGCCGTCGTAAGCACCGACCAGTTTTGGGATATCGGCAGCAGATTTGACTGCTTCATCGGCAATGATCGGAATCGGCGATCGTTCGTGTAACCAGCGTGCTTCTTCTACCATAGTGGCGGGCATCGGCTGTTCGATAAATTCCACTCCGTTTTGAGCTAACCACTCGATTTTCCGAAGGGCTTCTTCCTTATCTTTCCAGCCCTCATTCGCATCAGCGCGGATTGCTTTATAGGGTGCAACCGATCGGACTGCAGCGATATTTTCCTCATCTGTTGGCACTCCAACTTTGATTTTTAAAATTTTATAGGGCATAGCCTCCCGGACTTTTTGGACGATGATTTCCGGAGTATCAATCCCAATCGAGAAAGAGGTTAAAGGTGCTTTCTCAGGATTAAGTCCCCAAAGTCGATATAAAGGAAGATTCAATGCTTTACCAATCCAATCCATCAAGGCAATATCCAAAGCAGCTTTACCGGCTGTCTGGGCTTCACAGAGGTTCTGAATCCCATAACCTAACTGGACAAATTCAAACGGATCAGCATTTTCAAAAAGGGACACTGCTTTTTCAATCACCTTCACGGTCGTTTCCGGGGTCTCTTGATAACGAATATTTGGTGCGGCTTCACCAATACCGATTATGCCATCCTTTTCTAATTTAACGAATACATTTTGTTTAATGTTACTGGAATCTCGAACAGTAGTCCAGGTATGCTTAAGATTCAACTGCCGAATTTGATAACTTATTTTCATTCCTTTCCTCTGGGAAAACCTTGATTTAGAGCAAGCAATTCCTCCAATTCCAGATCCAAAACCTGCCGCTACTGCAGCAATTCCAATTTTTTTGAAAAATTCCCTCCGTCTCATAGACTACCCATCTCCTGCACCCTCAAGTTTTTTCAATTTATCTTTAATTAATGTTTATCACAAGCATCTGCTGAATTTAATTTTCCCCTATTTTTAATGCGTAATACTACTTCCAATTCACTCAAAATTTTATTGACATTCACAACTTTACCGTTAATATTCACAATTATGAAGTATTGTGATTTAAACTGTGAATATGCCGAATTTCCCCAGCAATTATCCGATGGCTCTCTTTCCTGCCGGACTTTTATTGGACTCTATTGTAAGAAATTGCAACAAATTGTACCAAAAAATGGACCTTGTTTAGTGGAACTTGATGAGCCAAGGAATCAAAATAAGTCGGAAAATGACAATCAAGATTTCAAATAATGCTTTTTAAAAAGTGTCAAGAAAACACAATATTCATTATTGACAAAAGGATATTTATATTGAACTTTGGCATTACATTTTCTATTAATGCAGTTCTGGTTAAGCAGTCAGATTTATATTGATTATCAGGATTTTTAATTTTACTTTTCACACGTTAAAATTTATCAAATAGATATTGCATAAACGGGAGCTTTTTGCCATGTTAAAAGACTTGCTGTTACCCGAAATCAAGGAATTAATTGAAACAAAAAATTGGCGAACGCTAAAGGAAATGTTATCCGATTGGCCTGAACCGGATATTGCCGATTTATTAGAAAGCATGGAACAATCGGATATGGTCATTTTATTCCGGTTATTAAACAAAGAACTAGCTGCTGAAATTTTTAGTGAATTTGAACCCGAAATCCAGCAGTTGCTTATCGAACAGTTAAGCAATGAAAAAATAAAACAAATCATTACCGAATTATCCCCTGATGACCGTACCGAACTTTTTGAAGATTTGCCTGGTAAAATCACCCAACAACTGCTGAAACTATTGCCACCAGAGGATCGCAAGGAAACGTTACAGCTCCTGGGTTATCCCGAAGATAGTGTCGGGCGATTGATGACACCCGATTATGTAACAATCCAATCTCATTGGTCGATTGAAACGGCATTAAATCACATTCGAAAGTATGGCAAAGATGCCGAAACTATTAACGTTGTTTACGTTACCGATAAAAATGAAACACTGATAGACGACATTCCTCTGCGACGCTTAATCTTAGCTGAACCTCAGGCTGGTGTCGAATCGATTATGGATCGCACTAAAATTGCTATTCAAGCTTATCAAGATCAGGAAAATGCGGCGCGAATGATTCAACATTATAACCTGACTGCGCTGCCGGTGATTGATCCCGATGGTGTGCTGCTTGGAATTGTCACCGTAGATGATATTTTGGACGTAATCGAGGAAGAAGTAACCGAAGATGTATATAAAAGTGCCAGCGTTGTGCCATTGGAATTGAGTTATCAGGCAACATCCGTCTGGGGATTGTACCACCGCCGGGTAGCCTGGCTATCATTATTGGCGGTTGCGGCTTTTCTATCATCCAGTGTAATTGCAGCTTTTGAGCATACAATCTCAGTTATTGTTTCCTTGGCTTTCTTTATCCCAGTTCTAATTGGGAGTGGCGGGAATACCGGATCTCAATCAGCAACCATAATTATTCGAGCACTTGCCATCGGCGAATTAACACCACGTAAATGGTTCACCGTCATTCGCAAAGAATTGTTTGTGGGCTTAATGCTCGGTATCTCATTAGGATTGATTTTGTATTTCTGGGGTACATTCTGGCAAGGCGGCACCCAGATCGGTATTATTGTGGGAGTGGCTATGATCGGGGTCATTCTTTTTGCCAATCTACTAGGTGGATTATTACCGCTTTTGCTAATAAAATTAAAACTAGATCCGGCAGTCGTGAGCAGTCCACTCATTTCAACAATCACCGATGCGACAGGATTGTTGATTTATTTTAGTATTGCTAAAATGGTATTAAAAATTTAGGGCTATCTCAATTTTCTTGGATAAGTAGTTAATACTACTGGTCTTTTTTATATTAATCAAAAAAACTTATATAACACTTGAGAATTATCGTCCCAACTCGTCTTCGAGATCAATATCGAGTCCGGTAGAGAGTTGATACCGCAAAATACGATTATGCCCGGAATCGATAATATACACAACATCGTCATCATCAACCGCAACACTTTTAGGAGATGATAATACATCACTATACTCATGGGCGATGATGGTATCATTTTCGACAGCAGTTAATATGTCATCAATCATTACCGAATCAACAAGTGTCGTATCAATCTGAACATAGCGGGTTCCGGCTTTTCGGATATATTCGCCGTCGCTGTTATAGACCTGGACTTCGTTGGCACCATTATCAACCACAAAAATATTGCCGTCGCCATCGGTTGCAACGTCGAATAAGCGGTTAAAGCGATAGAGATCCATGATTTCATTTTTATCCAGCGCAAAACCGGCGCCCCAGCCGGATGATGATGCATAGGATATTTTGTGGAAACTAAAATTTTCGCCCGTTTGGGTATAATAAATATTTCCACTTTCATCAACAGTAATTCCCTTCGGATCGTTCACAGTTCCAACGCCCGTTCCTGCTGAAGCGACATTGTAATAATAATATCCGCGGTGCTGCCAGAGCGTATTGCCGTTGCGCATTTTTATATAACTGGAACGACCAATATATAGTGAAACGATGCGTTGATTCAACCGGTCGCAAACATAAAGTTGTTCATCCCCAAAGGGAGCCGCTACGACACTGACGAATTCGGCTTCACTCTTGAGTTGTTCAGAATAGAAAATATGCGGTTTATAAATACTATCCAGTTTCGCCTCGTCATAGACAAACTCAGCATCCTTAAGTGTATATCCATTTTCCTCATAGATAACCGACAAATAAAATTCCGAAGGCGTTAATACAATTTCATCATTTGTATCATAATTAATATATGTAACCGAAGTAGCAATAGAATCAGCGCTATCGGGATTGCTGTTCCGGACATTATTGATATATTGATTCCAAACATAAACATGTTTGGAATTATCCACCACAAAGAGATTCAGTTTCGAATCAATACAAAGTCCAACCGGACTGATCGGAGCGCTTTCATCGGCTCCCGGAATTGACCGAAGATCGCTGAAATCGTTTCCGAAATCATCACTTGTAATGATATCACCGGATTTTGCCATTACGACTACCCGTGAATTTCCGCTATCTGCTACAAAAATATAGCCATCAACGGAAATAAACATATCCAAGGGATTGGAGAAGTTCCATTCGCTTCCGCCCCACTCCGGGTTGACCTGAATATAACGTTCTTCGCCGGTATTGTAGATAATGTTGGAACCGCTGGAATCGGGCATACTGATTCGTTCATAAGAACAGCTGCAACCGAGAACAATCAGCAGGAATATTATTGCTATAGTTTTATTTTTTTCCATCGAATTTAAATGAAATCTGAAAGTTATGGATATCACCGAGAATCCCGAAATCAGACCAGGCGTAATCGACAGCCAAACTCCATCCTCCGATATTAAACTTCATGCCGCCGCCTAGCGAAAACGATCGCTCCGATTGATTGGTTAAGATGCCTGCCCGTAGCGCGATTATATCGTAGAAATTTTGTTCGATACCGGCGACCAGGTTTTCCGCATTATCAACCGGGTGATTCAATTGAACCGATACCAGCGTCTTGCGTTTGGTTGTTTCAAACAGATCGATTGCCGAACCAATCCTGAATTCCGTCGGCGGAGAGAACAGTGTGTATTTGGATTCTATCTCGCCTCCCTCCTGCAATGGTTTCGTAAATGTACCGCCCGGTCGGCTTTGAGCACCAAAATTTACCAGTGAAACACAGAAACGTAGCGACTTAAAACCGGTCCAATAAAACGTCCCCAAATCCATGAGAACGTTGTTCATTACCAATTCAGCAAGGTTTTCCTGAATATACTTGAGTGTTATTCCATAGGAAAAGCGATCGGTCATTTTGTGGGAAAAGGTTGCCCCGAGAAACAAATCGCCAAAGTTATAATATTCGCCAGATCCATAGGGTTCGTATTCGGTAGTAATCTCTATCGGATCCATGTACAAAGCACCGGCGCTGAATCCCAAAAAGACATTCTTCGACATTTTTTGAATATACCCAACATAGCTATATTTGATGTCGGCAAACCAGTTCAGCTGAATAACCGTTAAATCACAGCAGCCGACTTGCGCCGTCGCTGCCGGATTCCAGTAAATGGAACTGGCATCTTGAGACAATGTTACAGCAGCGTTTCCCATACCCAAAGCCCGCGCACCAACGCCGATTTTCAAAAATGTAAAAACTGAGGTCCCAGCCCGCTGACCGCCAAGCACATTAAAAAGAGAAATATCAGCCCTGGTTATTGTAACCAGTAATAGCAGGCTGAACAATGTGGAGTAGTTCTTCTTCATTAAAATCCGTATGAAAATCCGCAAATAAATGTTCTTGGTTGTTTATAACGACTGGGATCATAATTCGGATTCAGACTGTTCGCGTAACTATAACTAACCGGCTCACCCGAATCATAAGCCTCACCGGTGAATGGGTTGAGATAGGCTGGAATCTTCGTATCGAATATATTTCTGACTTCGAAGAATAGATCCAGGTATTGGTGGTTTTTCTCAAAAATCTGTTTATTGAGTTTGATATCTACCTGGCTAATATAATCACCAATTTCGGAATAAGGTCTGTCGGTATTGGATACCCCAATCAAGTATAATTGACCATCAGAGTATACTGAATCTAGTACGGTACTCGACGTATATCGCTTACCGGATTCGAACTCAAAGTGAATTGTCGTTCCCCAGTTGTTGGGCATTCTAAATCCAAAAAGCCTTGGTGGGGTATCCTTATAGACCTTAATCCTTAAATTTCCACTAATACTGACTGGCTGGTCCCACTTAAGATAATTTTCCCCGATCGGCTTGTCATTAATCAATCCGGCTGCAACCAGCAGGTTGTCATTGGGCGTGGAACTCTTGCCAGTCGTAATCGAATAAGAGGCGTTCAAATCACCGGTAAAATAACGCCCATAGCGCTGGCGAAAGATTAATTCAAGACCCCTGGCTCGCGCATAATCCATGTTGACATACATAAGCAAACTATAGCGACCTAACTTCGGATTTGTAGCCGTGATACTCTGCGATGTCTCATAGTCAAACATATCTTTATAATATGCCTTAAACTCAATCGCGCTGTTTTCATTGAATTTGTGTTTGATTCCCAGTTCATAGGAAACGGTGGTTTTGGGATTCAGATTTGGATTACCGATTAAATTGTATGTCGCCTCGGCGGTGCTGTTTAATTTTGCATATACATATTTGAAGGTCGGCAATTGTGAAAAGTGCCCATAATTAAAATAGAGCACATCGTTATCGGTGACCGGGTGAGAAATTCCAAGACGGGGTGAAAAATGCCCTTTAACACGATGACCAAATATATTAAAAGTCTCTTCCTGAAATAATTCACGACCGACATTGGTGATCGTCAATAAATCCTTATTAGCTATAGCATCTTCGATATATTTGCCAGGGAACCAATAATCATAACGAAACCCGGCATTGACAATCATTCCTTCAAATACAATTCGATCCTGGGCATAAAAAGCTCCATGAATCGGGTATACTTTATACATATCCCAGGATTCACCCAAACCACTTGTTCCAACCCAGGGATTGTATATATCAATAACCTGCATTTCGGTATATTTCGACTCGAAACCGGCTTTAAATGAATGCCTTGAAGACGGAATATAACTGAGATCAAAATCCAGTGACCAAGTATCGCTGTAATAATCATACCAGTCGGGATCATCGCCACTATCCCAGTATTCATCTCCCTGATAGATTCGAATATCACCGTCAGAATTTAAAGGCGAATATTCCACCGGATACAAATCAAGCGCCTCAGAATATTCGTACCACCATTTATTCTGAACAGCGGCATGTTCATAGGTCAGGTATTTTCCAAAATTGACTTCATAAAACATCCGGGAAGAAAGCGTATGATTCCAGATCAGGTTAGTGACGTTGGAACCTTTGGTAACAGTCAGATAATTTTTTAGGATATATTGATACTCATCTTCATAGCCCCAGGATGATGAAAAATATCCCGGATTGATATTCAGTGAATTATTCTGTGAAATCGAAAATTTATGTTTAGGTGTTATTTTCCAAGTCAGTTTGCTCATCCAGCTCCAGCTATTGTCTCCACGGGCGGCATATTTTTCCTGCCAGTCTTCTTTCGGATAGAATTCAGAAGCAATTGGTAAATACGTATCGGTGATGTTCATATAACCGCTTATGAAAAAGTATAAATCCCCGGGAATATCGAGTCCTAAATGATTTAATAAAACCGAAGTCGTTGGTTCAGAACCACCCAGGGTAAATTCGGCAATATTAGTATTAAATCCTTTAATCAATGAACTAATATGATCGGTTTTGTAAGTTAGACTGCCTTCGTATTGGTCATTCCCTTCCTTCAATTTGACATCTATAATGCCTGACATAGCCTGCCCGTATTCGGCATTGAATCCACCGGAAATAAACTCCAATTCGGAAATCGCATTCGGATTGACATACAGATTGTTGGCTGTACCCGAAAGAGGATCTTTCAATGAGAGTCCATCGACGATGAACTGACTTTCATCAACCCGGCCGCCGCGAATGTGGATTTCATTGTCGGATTCAACAACACCAACCTGTTCGGCAATAATATCCGTGACACTCTCGGCTATCTTACCGGATAATTCTTCCTTTGAAAACCGGATCGAAGATGATGTTTGATCTACCTGTAAAATCGGTTTTTCACCAACAACTACTACTTCCTGCCCGATTGCCAGGACTGTCTCTTCCATTTCAATATTCAAACGGATTGTTTCATCTTTTCGGACATTGACACCGGCTTGCAGATGAACTTTATAACCGATCATGGTGACTTCGAGGTCATAACTGCCCTGTGAAATATTCCGAATTTCAAAATTGCCGTCCATATCGGTGGCAGTTCCATAATAGGTTCCTTTTACGAGAATATTGGCGCCCGGTAAACCCGTTCCACTTTTCTTTTCAATAACACGCCCAGAAATAGTACCGTTTCCGCTTTGTGCATATACAAGCACAATACTCAGAATAACTGTAATCAATACGATTTTTCGTAGCACGTTATTTAAACTCAACATTCAGTATATGATCCAACAGGTCTTTTACATTGTTATAACCATTACAATAATGTAACGGTAGTGAAAAATAGATACTCATACCTTCAATATAGCTGGGTTTATAACGCACACAGACCGAAGGAGTACCCAAATATGGCACAGAAACGGATGTACTATCAGGGTGTTGCATCGTATAGATATCATCTACGCCCTCTTCATTCCCGGCGACAAGCGCGGAGACGCGGTTGCCGATTAGCTGGTCATTATTGAGGGTCAGGTCACGATTCAACTTATCGTTATCGCCAAAATGGGCATTGATATCAATCCCCGGTAGTAATCGTCCGCCAGGATTCAACCGGTAAACGGAGTCGATATTTGTGAAAGTCCAGGTCGTGTCCGGGATCTCTTCGTTGCCGTTAGTAATGAAGATTTTTCCGCCGTTTTTCACATATTTTGTTATACTCAATCCAGCTTCTGAGATGTGCGGACTGCCGAGGTGTGCAAACCAGATGACCTTATCGAAATATCCCAGATATGCTTCTATATCAGTTGATGTATAGGGCAGTGAATTCTGGAGATTATTTGTAGTACTGCCAATTTCCCAGACTGAATAGGTATCTGCAACAACTTCCTGTAAAATATCTTCGTAAAATGATTGCACATGGTATTCTGATTGATCCTGCGCATAGTCATTTACAAGGAGAACAGATCCGCGGGCTTCCTGTACATACCAACGGTTCGGAACTTCGTCATCCAGCGAATCGGGAAACATGATTGTCTTGCTTTGGGCGCCGGCTATATCTACCGCTTTCACGAAAAACTTATGGTACCCCTCAACCAGACAATTATCGGAAGTTATTGTAACCTGATCAGTCAGGTAATTGTTCTCTTTGTTAATTACATGCCAGGAACTGGTGTCATCTAATGCCCAGTGAATGGCAACTATTGTTTCATTCCCATCAGGATCAGTGGCATCCCAGATAAACGTTCTATGCGGAAATGTTACGGCAGTCACGTTGGGATGCCCTGCAGGTGCACTTGGGTTGCTATTAAGCCGGAAATCAATATTGGGATTGGAATTATAAACCGGGAAACTCATTCTGGCTGGTGACGGATCAATCATACTGTCATTATCGACAGCCTGTACGAAAAATTCAAACCGGTCGTATTTCTGCCGGATCGGAACGTAAAATGTCCCGGCTTCGGCAACAGTAAACGCCGGTTCCGTCATATAACTCCACTGGTAATAATAACCGATTACCTCTCCGTCCTGATCTTCACCCCACCAGTAGATTTTCTGGCGACTGGCGGTTGTATCCAGTGAACTGATGACAGTATCTTTCGTGATAACTGCCTGATCACTAATCCAGGTTGTATCCTGACCGTAGGTTGTATCGGTGTTAAAAAAGATAAAGAAGTATGTTTCCGGCGGTATATTTCTGTTTTCCTTATTATCCAGCTTTTCCAGAAATGGATTTTTGATACCATCGCAGGATATAAGCAGCCAGATCAGGATAAAAATCAGAAACAGTGGGAATATTTTCAAAGTTTTAAACGGCACTCTAATCATGGTCTGAAAAAGCAGGGGAGCTTTATGCCCCCCTGCTTACTTTCTATAGCTAGCGGATCAACATCATTTTCTTGTGATCGATGTAGTCACCGGCTTTCATTCTGAGAATATAGACACCACTGGCAACCTGTCGTCCAGCCTGATTTTTGCCATCCCAGTTCAGGACATACTGTCCGGGAGTATATGGTTGATCTGTAATTGTCCTAACTCTATAACCGCGCAGGTCATAAATTATTATCTGGACATGCTGGTTCTCAGGGATTTCAAAGTAGATTCGGGTTTCCGGATTGAATGGATTCGGGAAGTTCTGACTGAGCTTGTATTGCAGCGGATGGGTAATTATTTCATCTGCAATACCAACAACCGAACCGACATCAGCCATATTTCTTACGGAGATTTTGTAGGTACCAAAACTATAAGTATAAATCCCTCTGACACTGCTTAATTCGGTTCCGACAGACAGGGTGTCAAACCAGGCACCCATGTTTGCCATGTCATCATCTAAGAGGCAGGGACCGCTGCCGTCATCCAGACTCCAATCATACTGATTTATTGCCGATACCTGAACATCGGAGACTTCTACTAAACAACCTTCATACATTTCTCCGTCAGAAGCTATATTGGGCAAGGCTTCGGTACTTACCGAGAGTGGAGCAGGTTCTGCATTTCCGTGGGAGAGGACTTTGACTGAATCCACTAGTATCATAGTGTTGGCATCAAATTTATAATGGTAATCAGCATTATAATCATCAACTTTTCCCCAAACCTGGACTTCATCGCCTCTCAGGATCTGGTCGCTGACACCCCAAAGGAAAATTCCACTCCATGGAGCACTGGCATCCTGAATAGCAGAAAGCCCCAGATAAGAAGCCATAGCGGCTGTATCAGCTGTGACTATACCAGTCAGAGATACCATACAGTTATTAAATGGTGAATCGGCAACTTTCCAAGGCGAATATTGAACGTCAGAAATAGTAAGCGCTCCGTCAATAACTTTATAACCAAATTTCTTCATCGAAGTATCTGCTGGCAATAATGAAGACTGGTCCATTGAATCGGTGACTTTCAAATAATACTCAACCCAACTACCTTCAGTCTGTACCGGAATTTCCCCTGCATAAATTGATTCGTCCGTGCTGGTCATATTCACGTCCTGAAATGCCCCACCATCAACAGAATAACTGACAACTGCTGATGCGATAACATCATTTGTCACAACTTTGACTGAGACCTCCACAGCATCCGTTGACTTTGGTACTCCGGGCGCTCTGGTGACTTCACTCAATTGGGGTGGACCGGCACCGGCAACTATATCATCAATATACAACGGTTCAATTTTATAGGTTGAAGAATCAAGATAGCTGCCATAATGATGATAAATCCATCCGCTTATGGATTCCATTAAAGTGCCAGCAGGTGGATAAGGATGCAGGTCATAGTAACCGTCACCACTGCTATTATTATCCGCCAGACTGTCCGAATCATCATCAACTAACAACCCTCC
>CAZJIU010000061.1:6812-13899 GCA_964546145.1 uncultured bacterium | reverse complement strand
CCACCTATTGCCCATAATCCCAATTGCGAAAATCCGGCATATTTGTTACCGGCAAACAGGTTCTTGCCACCTTTCCAGATGGACATATGAGTATGCATCCCGGAACCATTATCTTCAAAAACCGGTTTCGGCATAAAGGTCACCGTCTTGCCATATTTTTTGGCGACATTTTTACTAATGTATTTATACCACATAAACTGGTCAGCCATTTTAGTTAGTTCGGTAAATTGCATATCAATTTCACTCTGACCGGCAGTGGCTACCTCATGGTGATGAGCCTCCACCTTAATCCCCACTTTCATCATATGGTAGACCATCTCACCCCGTAGATCATGATAAGTGTCGGTCGGACTAACCGGGAAATAGCCACCCTTAAAACTAGGTTTGTAACCCAGGTTCGGTTCTTCGATACGGGCTGAATTCCAGGCACCCTCTACCGAATCTATTTGATAATAACCAATATGCTGATTCTGTTCATAGCGAACCTCATCAAAAATAAAAAACTCAGGTTCTGGACCAACATAGCAGACATCGCCAATTCCAGTCTCTTTTAAGTAGTTGGCAGCTCTCCGTACAACATGGCGCGGACATTTACAATAATCCTCACGAGTCTCAGGATCAACAATATTGGCCAGAACGCTGACGGTTGGTTTCTCAAAGAAAGGATCCATAACAGCTGTATTCGGATCACACACTGCCATCAAGTCGGATTTATGGATTTCCTGCCAACCCCGAATTGAAGAACCGTCAAAACCAAGTCCCTCTTCGAAAATACCTTCATCGAGACAATTAATGGGATACGAACAGTGTTGCCAGGTACCAAGCATATCAACGAATTTTAAATCCATCATCGCGGCATTGTTCTTCTTGGCAAATTCAAAAAACTCTTTTGGTGTCATACATTACTCCTTGCTTATTAATCTCAATTTCTACTCTTTCCTCTTTTTAATCCACTTTCACAATAAATTTCAAACTTTGAGACAAATTTCAGGCCAAACTAATCTGGGACTGATATACCTCCCTCAATTATTCCCCAAAACATTATTTATAGAGAACATAACACAACAGAATCATGACGATTGAGCAATATTTCGATACTACATTTTTGTGTGATTATCAAAATTACTCAACAATAATGTCATAATATCGAGAATAAAAAATCACTTGTAAGGAAGCACTTCCAATCATTATTCTGAATAGATGATAAATTCAAATTACCAAACCAATTAATAGTTGCACTACGGAATCCGTCTCAATGAACATAGGCAATCCTGATCTTTCACCCCCATCCTTCATTATCAATCACAATATCTACAAATTTGTAATAAGTTATTTTATTGATTACGAAAATGTATTATATTAGACCCGGTTTTTTTAAAGGAATAAAAAAATGACGACCAATCCCAGAACTTCATCTTCGGCGGTAATTATCAAAAAACTGTCAATCCTGATTGAAATCAATCAAGCTCTCAGTCGCAATTTAAACCTCCAGGAATCCTTATATGCGACTCTAAAAATTCTGCAGGAATCCTATAATGTTAAGTATGGAATGATCTGCCTGATTGATGAAGCTGACGATAATCTAAACCTGGTATCAACCCTTTATCCAACCTTGAGCTCTAAGCTTAATATTAAGAAAAATGAGGGCTTAATCGGGCAAATTTTAAGAAATGGTAAACCGGCGATTATTCCGCGTATCACCAAAGAGCCTCAATATCAGAATGAAATCTATCAATTGATTGAAAAAGACAACAAAGAATATACCTTTTATGGAATTCCGATTATGCTCGATTATCAGTCATTAGGAGCTTTATTAATCCTTCTTGCTCATAATCCACGCCGTGATTATAACACTACCCTGGATTTTTTCTCTTTGGTAGCCTCGGCACTGCTTCAACCAATCAGAGTTGATCGCACGGTAAGTCAGGAACGCCAACGACTGATGGATGAAAATGTATCTTTGAAGTACAAATTACAGGATGAATTTAGCTTCCGCAATATTATCGGCACCAGCCATGAAATGCGTGATGTGTTCGAACAGGTGACTAGAATTGCGGCGACCGATACAACTGTCATGATTCGGGGGGAATCAGGTACCGGCAAGGAGCTGATCGCCAAAGCTATTCATTATAATTCAACCCGCAACGACAAACCCTTTATTCGCGTCAACTGTGCCGCAATTCCCGAAAACCTGATCGAGTCGGAATTTTTTGGCTACGAAAAGGGTGCTTTTACCGGGGCAATGGCTACTAAAAAGGGTCGTTTTGAACTGGCTGATAAAGGAACCATTTTTCTGGATGAAGTAGGTGATCTCTCATTAATGACCCAGGTGAAATTGCTGCGCGTCTTACAGGAGCAGGAATTCGAACGAGTCGGCGGCACTGAAACTATCAAAGTTGATGTTCGGATTATCGCCGCAACTAACCAAAACATTGAACTGCTGATGGAGAAAGGCAAATTCAGAGAAGACCTCTATTACCGGTTAAACGTTTTTTCCATTTTTTTACCGCCCTTGCGCGAACGCAAAACCGATATTTTGCTACTCGCCGACCACTTTATGCTGAAATATGGGCGCAAATATAAAAAACCCGTAAAACGAATCTCAACCCCGGCAATTGATATGTTAATGCGCTATCATTGGCCCGGGAATGTTCGCGAATTAGAGAATTGTATCGAAAGATCGGTCTTAATTTGTGAAGATCAGGTACTGCACAGTTATCACTTACCTCCGACCTTGCAGACCGCCGAAAGCAGTAACACGGTTCCGCAATTATCGTTACAAGAGGCAGTTGCATCTTACGAGAAAGAGCTAATTCAGGATGTACTCAAATCTACTAACGGGAATAAAGCCAAAGCCGCCCGGCTGTTAAATACTAGCGAAAGGATCATTGGCTACAAGATTGAAAAATTTAACATCAATGTAAAGCGATTTAAGGGCTAATGACTTAATTTTAAAATATCTTTCGATAGACATGGCAATAAGGCTGTTTGCCATTATTCTGATAATAATCCTGATGATAATCCTCAGCCTTCCAGAAAGTCCCAGCCGGTTCAATTTTAGTAGCTACTCGATAACCTTTCTGCCTTAAAATATCTATTAATTTTTCAGTCACCTTTTTTTGTTCACCATTCGTATAAAAAATATAGGATAAGTATTGCTCACCAAGATCGGGGCCCTGGCCATCTGTTTGCGAAAAGTCATGAATCTCGAAAAATAATTTTGCCAATTTTTCAAAACTGGTTTGATTTGGATCAAAGATAATCTCGATGGCTTCTTTATGCCCGGTTGTGCCGCTGCAAACCTCCCGATATGTCGGATTGTCTTTGTGCCCGCCGGTGTAACCAACAGTCGTCGAAATAACTCCCGGTGCCTTCTGAAAATAGTACTCCGTTCCCCAGAAGCAGCCGGCGGCGAAGATTGCCCGCTCATTTTGCGATAATTCAGATTCAGACGAAATAAAATTAAGCGATGCGGAATTAACACAATGACGAACATTTTTAGATGTAAGTTTTTCGCCTTCAAAAACATGTCCGAGATGAGCACCACAGTTGGCACAGATAATTTCGGTGCGAATCCCATCCGCATCCGGCACATGCTTCACAGCACCGGGAATCTCATCGTCAAAACTAGGCCAGCCACAATGAGCATCAAACTTATCGGCAGAACGATAAAGTGGAGCATTACAGCGTTTACAAAGATAAGTGCCGGTCTCTTTGTTATGCACATATTTCCCAGTCCAAGGCGCCTCAGTACCTTTACCAAGAATGATTTTTTGTTCAAAAGGGGTCAATTCATTGTACTTCATAGTTTCCTGAGTATAAGTAAGTTGGTTAATTGTAACGATTATTAAGAACAGATGGAATATTTGATTTTGCATTACTCCTCTTTTCCATTTAGTAAAGATCACATTTAGATGACCTTTTAATTCAATCGGATACAAATCGGAAAGAGTAATAATGTAATCAATAACGACAATAAACGGACCGTCACTTATTGAAACTCGCAAAAAGAAATTGGGCAATCAATCCGGCAATCGGTGGAAAGAAAAAGGTTGAGGCTAAACGGATCAGGGTGAATTTCCAACCCAGTATTCCGACTTCCATCGGCAATCGCGCAATTGCCCATAAAGACCAACTGGTCAGAAAAGCAACCATTGTACCTATTCCGGCACCGGCTTTTAATAGACCGGCAATAACTGGCAAACTGACATAAGGACCGCCGGGTGTCAGTCCACCGGCAACCATCCCAATTACAATTCCCCGCAATCCAGACTCCGTGCCAATCCATTTATTTAGTAAGTCCTGCGGCAACAACACCTGTATCATACCGGCAACGATAAACGCAAAAATCAGCAACGGTAAAACCTGATAGGTCATTTGCCAGGCAGATTTTAAACCGATCAAGTAAATATTGCCTTCACGATTGAATCCAATAATAATTAAAATTATCGCAATTACAACCATAATCAGGGTGGGAATAAGCATCTGGTTTCCTTTCAAAAGTGATGAACGTGGATTTTTAGTAATTGAATTCATCTACTTCTTAATGTTGATATGTAGTGGCAGGGATTAATCCTACTTATCCTTGCCCATGAAAAGCGTTAAATGCGGGTAAGGAATTTCAATACCGTGTTTATCGAACTGGATTTTTAGGCGCCGTTTGAATTCTCTGGCGATACGCCACTGTTTAATCGGCTTAGTGGTTGTCCGGGCTTGAATCACAACAGCCGATTCACCGAACCGATCCAAGCCAAGAATCTCCAATGGCTCAAGAATATCATCTTGAAATTCCGGGTCATGACGTAATTCATCATCAACTTGGCGCATGACTTCCATGACTTCATCAACATTTTCCCGATAGCTGACTCCTATTTCAAAAAGATATCGGGAATAACCCTTTGTCATATTAGTTACCACCGAGATTTCACCATTGGGAACGTAGTGCACATTTCCGCCAAGATCGCGCAGGGTAACCATTCGCAGATTCAATCCTTCTACAATCCCGGATTTCCCGGATATTTCCACCACATCTCCAATCCGAATCTGATCGGTCAATAAAATAAAGAAACCATTGATGAAATCTTTTACTATGCTTTGAGCACCAAAGCCAATTGCTAATCCAACGATACCGGCAGCCGCCAATATGGGTCCGATCTCAATTCCAAATTCACCCAGGATAGTCATTATGGAAAGGGTAATTATAATGACTTTGAAAACAAACTGGAAAACAGACGTTAGCGTTTCTCTTCTTTTAATTTGTTCATCATCTTTGACATGAAGTGACTTGAAAATTCGCTTTGTCAAGACCTTTACTAAAATTAATAACACAATCGTGATCAATAAAATCAACAAAATCCGGATTCCGTGCGCCAACGACCACTGGATGATTTTATCCGTTAAATCTTTAAAATTAATCATTGTATTCTCCTGCTTCACATTGTAAGATCAAGAAAATAATACAAATAATTGGACTTAGATGCAAATAGAGGATAGGACTATAAAAGGTCAGTTAAATCAGGTTCCGCTGATCGTCATTTCGTCAATTTTGAAAGTCGGAGCGGCGGTACTAAACCGGAACTCCAGATCATTACCGATCATGCTGATGTTTTTCATCATTTCCAGCATATTACCCGCAATGGTAAATTCCTGAACCGGATAGGCTAATTTCCCACCTTTGATCCAGATTCCGGCGGCTCCCCGGGAGTAATCACCGGTAACATAGTTCACACCAACCCAGTCCACACTGGTCAAATACAGCCCGTCTTTAACCGAAGCAATAATCTCCTTTGGTGATATTGTACCACTCTGCAAATAAAAATTCGAGGTTCCCGATGACGGGTTGGAACTCACCGCACGGGAAGCTGAACCGGTTGGTGGGTATTTTAATTTGCGAGCAGAGTAACAATCACAGAGATAGGTTTTCAGGACACCGTTTTCGATAACCACATTCTTACGGCTGGGAAGCCCTTCATCATCGAACAGACGTGAGCCTAAACCATATTGTAACAAACCATCATCTATAATGGTCAACTGATCCACCCCGATTTTTTGGCTGAGCTTGTCTACTAGAAATGAATTTTTGTTATAGATGGCATTACCCAAAACTACATTGGCTATAATATCCAAGAAATCCTGACCGACAAGTGGATCGAACACAACCGGCACTTTTTGAGTTTTGGGCTTTTTACTGCCGATTTTGCGGAGGGTTCGCTCAGCTGCCTTGCTGGCGATTTCTTCGATTGAATCCAGGCGATCATAAATACGGCTGGCAGAAAACCAGTAGTCGGTTTGCTTGACATTATCTTTTTCAGCGACCAACGACAGACTAAGGTTATAGGAGGTATAGTCTTGCTCCCCATAAAATCCTTCGGAATTAGTTAGCGTGAGATGGCTTTTGGAATCACTCCAATTAGCGCCGTCAGAGTTGGTAATCAGTGGATCTTTATCCATGCCGATCTTTTCCATTTCAGTCACGAGCTTGATTTTCTGATCGGTTGGAATTGTATCAATTTTCGCATCATATTGCGATAAGTCGGCTTGAGCAATTCCCAATAGCACTGGTTCCGGTAATCCGTTAAATTCGTCCCGCGAAGTCAGACTCGCCATTTCTACTGTGCGATTAACGAGTTTCTGCAGGGATTCGGATCGAAAATCACTCGTATAGGTCAGTGCTTTGCTTTTATTTTTGAACACTCTGATTCCCAAGGATTTCGGATTTGATTGTTTGAGTTCTTCAATTTTACCCAGTCGGACGGTAATGCTGGTGTTGGTATTATTGACAATCATGACGTCAACTTGTTGAGCACCTTTTTTCAGCGCCTGCTTGATTATCATCTGGGAAATTGCTTTATTGTCATTCATCCTGCACCTCTTATGCTTGAGTTCCGCCGACAGTTATCGAACTCACCCTAACGGTTGGAATGCCAAGGGAGACCGGCACCCTCTGGCCGGATTTGCCGCAAGTCCAGCTACCTTTGGACATTTTCGTATCATTACCGACCATGGTAACATTCCGCATGACCTCGGGACCATTACCAATTAGAGTTACGTCCTTCAGCGGAGCAGTCAGCTTGCCATTTTCGATTAA
>CAZJIU010000061.1:0-6712 GCA_964546145.1 uncultured bacterium | reverse complement strand
CTTTCTGCTGGTCCGAGAACCACTACCTGGGGTCCGGCAGGTGCTGCAACTGCCTTCAGGTTCGTGATTGCGATTTTGGCTGCCTCTCTGCCAATATCCTCGGGAGTATTTCCACTTTGGGTGTAATAATCCAAGCCAACTCGACCACCATTTGATGAATAACCGCCCTGCCGTTTGCTGCCATCTTCGGCAATAACACTCGCCCGAACCATTAACATTGGTTGAACATCGGTAACAAATTTGCCAGCTGAATCCATGTACATGATCTGTTTCATCTCGTCAGCGATGGAAATCGTGGCTTTAGTAATTTTCGAGTCGTAATTCCGGGCTGCCTGGTCTACCTGAGTAAGCAGCTGAATCTTGCTTTTGAGTTTACAATCAATACTCAGCTGCTCCAGAGGGTAGAGATTCAGTTTGGGACTTTTTTCAATGACTGCAACCGGAGCCTTGCCCAGACCGCTGGCGATACAGGATGCAGCTTTGGCCGTTTCTTTCATTTTTTCGAAATCCAGGTCGTCGGTATGAGCATAACCCACTTGCTCGCCTTTGACTGCCCGAATTCCCAAGCCCATCGTAATCCCGTAATTGGCATCCTTGATAATTTGATCTTCATAACGTAGCGAAGAGCCGATGCGGTACTCAAAAAACAGGTCGGCACGTTCGGCATTCTTCGCCAGCGCCACCGCTAACAGCTCCTGCATTTGCTCTTTGGTAATTCCAAACAATGCTTCCATATCTTCAACCGATCCCTGAGTTAATTTTGAAGATTGACAGGCATACCACCAATGCGGTAATAAAACCACACCTGTGCCAATTAAAGCGCTTGTCTTGATAAATTCACGCCTTTTCAATGGTACCTCCTCATAATTGATTCAAAGATAGCAACAAAATTTTTATTTTTCACTGATTATTTGGAATGATATCGAAAATTTTACCGTTTCGCAAATTTTCCATTTATACTTTGATGATTTATTTGTAAATTTTTGCCCAACATTTTTGAGTTTACCCTAACAAACATTGAAATGGTGAAGTTGATGGCAGGAATACGGGCGAATCTCGTCCTTCAAAATGGTATGGTCTTCGAAGGAGTATCTTTCGGAGCCGAAGTTGCTTCTGCCGGTGAAGTTGTATTCAATACCAGCATGGTGGGTTACCCGGAAAGTCTGACTGATCCATCCTATTACGGACAGATTCTGGTCATGACCTATCCACTCATTGGCAATTACGGCATCCCGGCAAACGATTACTCGATCGCCGCAAATAATTACGAATCAGACCGAATTCAGGTTAAGGGATTGATCGTTTCTGAATATTCAATCAAATACAGTCATTGGCAGGCAGAACAGAGTCTGGCTCAATGGTTGAAAGCTGCTAATATACCGGCATTGAGTGGAATAGATACCCGGAGATTAACTCAGGTTTTGCGGGAGGAAGGCTCGATGCTGGGCAAGATTGTCTTTGATGAGGAGATCGAATTCTACGACCCGAACCGAGAAAATGTCGTCAAGAATGTCAGCCCGGATACGGTAACTTACCTGGGAAACGGCTCCAAAAGGGTTGCCCTGCTTGATATGGGCTGCAAATTGAGTATCCTCCGCTATTTATTGGAATGGGATGTTGAGATTGTACGATTGCCCTATGATACCGACATTAGTAAATATAATTTCGATGGCTTGGTAATTTCCAATGGACCGGGTAATCCAAAACAATGTCCTAGGCCAATTGAAATGGTGAAGCAGACTATCGCCAAAGGTATTCCGACTTTTGGAATATGTATGGGGAATCAGTTAATGGCACTGGCAGTCGGAGCCAATACTTATAAATTGAAATACGGGCATCACAGCCAAAATCAGCCGGTCAAAGAAGTGGGTACTGATTGCTGCTTAATCACCGCCCAGAATCATGGTTTTGCCGTGAATGAAGACACTATTCCGGATGGTTGGTCACCCTGGTTCAGAAATTTAAACGATGGAACTAACGAAGGGCTTATTCACCATTCGGGCAAATTTATGAGTACTCAGTTTCATCCGGAGGCAGCGCCAGGGCCAAGCGATGCTTCAATCCTATTTGAAAAGTTTATGAGACTACTTTAACAAAAAAGGTATTTAATGTGGATAAATCTATTAAAAAAGTAATTATTCTGGGAAGTGCCGCCCTTAAAATCGGTGAAGCCGGTGAATTCGATTATTCTGGCAGCCAGGCAATCAAAGCCCTCAAAGAGGAGGGTGTCTATACAATTCTGGTCAATCCCAATATTGCAACAATTCAAACTTCCGAGGGCTTAGCCGACGAGGTCTATTTACTGCCAGTGAATGCGGAATTCGTTGAGAAAATAATTCAAAAGACCAAACCCGATGGAATCTTATTAGCATTTGGCGGACAGACAGCTTTGAATACCGGGCTTGAACTGCATAAAAAGGGTGTTTTTGAAAAATACAATGTCAAAGTTCTTGGCACTCCAATCAAAGCTATCCTGAACACCGAAGATCGTTACTTGTTTGTCAAAACCTTAAGTGAAATCAATATTAAAACACCTCGCAGTGCAACAGCTGAGTCGGTGAATGAGGCCCTGAAAATTGCCGAAAAAATTGGTTACCCGGTGATGCTGCGAATCGCTTTTGCGCTGGGCGGACTAGGCTCGGGTTTATGTAATAATAAAGACGAACTGATCCAGAAAGTCTCCAAAGCTCTGACCTACACCAATCAGGTTTTAATCGAAGAGTACTTGCTCGGCTGGAAGGAGATCGAATACGAAGTCATGTGCGACCGGTTTGGCAACTGCATAACAATCTGTAACATGGAAAATGTTGACCCGATGGGTATTCACACCGGCGAGAGTATTGTTGTGGCACCATGTCAGACACTTTCCAACCACGATGCCCACAAATTACGCACCCTGGCGATTCAGACTATCCGCCATCTTGGGATTGTCGGCGAGTGCAATATCCAGTTTGCCTATGATCCCGAATCCGACGAGTACCGGGCAATCGAAGTCAATGCCCGCTTGTCCCGTAGTTCGGCACTGGCTTCGAAAGCCAGCGGTTACCCGATTGCCTTTATTGCCGCAAAACTGGCGCTGGGATTCGGACTGCACGAGTTAAAGAACTCGATCACTCAGGTAACCTCAGCCTTTTTTGAACCGGCGCTGGATTATATTGTCGTCAAAATTCCCAAATGGGATTTGAAGAAGTTTCGGTTGGTCTCCCGCGAAATTGGTTCCGGGATGAAGTCCGTCGGTGAAATCATGGCCATCGGGCGCAGTTTTGAGGAAGCACTCCAAAAAGGCATTCGCATGCTGCAAAGCGGCGCCTGCGGTCTGGTTGGCAATAAGAACTTAATTTTCAACAAATTGGAAACCGAGCTGCAGCAGCCGACGGAAGAGCGAATTTTTGCCGTTGCCGAGGCAATTAAAAAAGGCTTTACGGCTGATCAAATCTACCACTATACTCACATTGACCGCTGGTTTATTTATAAAATCCAGAATATCGTCGAAATCGAATTAAAACTCCGCAATGCTTCCAAGAAGATTGAAAAAGACCTCTTAAGCGAAGCAAAAAAAGCCGGTTTCTCCGATGAACAGATCGCCAATATCACCGGACATTCTGCCACCCAAATCCGGCAGTTGCGTGAAGAATACAATCTATTTCCTAAAATCCGCCAGATTGATACGCTGGCAGCCGAATATCCAGCCAAAACCAACTATTTGTACCTCAGCTACCACGCCGAAACTCACGACCTGACCAGCTTCGATCCTAATTCGGTAATTATCCTGGGTTCGGGAGCTTACCGAATCGGCAGCTCGGTGGAATTCGACTGGAGTTGCGTCTATACCGGTAAAACCCTGCGCCAGTTGGGTTACGCCACAATCGTGGTGAATTATAATCCTGAAACAGTCAGCACTGATTATGACGAGGTAGACTATCTGATTTTCGATGAAATCAGTTTGGAATCAATCATCGAAATCTATCGGATTTTTAATCCGCTTGGTGTGATTATTTCAGTCGGAGGTCAGACTCCCAATAACTTGGCATTGAAGCTCCATAAGGCTGGCGTCAAAATTCTGGGAACTTCACCGGAAAATATTGATCGGGCTGAAAACCGGCGCAAATTTTCGGATCTGTTAGACCAAATCGGGGTTGAACAACCAATCTGGAAGGAACTTACTTCAATCGAGGAAGCTAAACAGTTCGCCCATGAACACCAATATCCGGTTTTAATTCGCCCTTCGTATGTATTAAGTGGTGCGGCAATGGCAGTCGCTTCCAACGATGACGAACTGGGCACCTATCTGAATAAAGCGGTCATGATATCGCCGGAATATCCAACGGTCATCAGCAAATTTTTAGAAAATGCCAAGGAAATCGAGTACGATTCCGTTGCTCAGAATGGTGAGATTATCGCTTATGCAATCTCGGAACATGTCGAAAATGCCGGAGTTCATTCCGGCGATGCGACACTAGTTTTCCCACCTCAACGCACCTATCTGGAAACTATTCGCAAGGTACGCGAAATCGCCCGGAAAATTGCCCACGCTCTGACGATCAACGGACCCTTCAATATTCAATTCATTGCCAAAAATAATGAAGTCAGGGTCATCGAATGCAATCTGCGTGCCTCGCGCAGTTTTCCGTTTATTTCCAAAGTCCTGAAAAAGAATTTCATCGATATGGGGACCCGAATTATTATGCAGGTTCCGGTGCAGAAGTGGTCGAGTTCATCCTTCGAACTGGATTATGTCGGTGTAAAAGCTCCCCAATTCTCATTCACTCGCTTACAGGGGGCAGATCCGACGCTGGGAGTCGAAATGGCATCGACCGGCGAGGTCGCCTGTCTGGGTGAAGATTTTGACGAGGCTTTTCTGAAGTCTTTGATTTCGGTCGGCTATCACCTGCCTTTTAAAAGCGTTCTGCTTTCAACCGGACCAATTGCTTCAAAAGCGGAATTACTAGAGGGAGTGCGAATATTACACCAGCAGAAGATAAAACTTTATGCCACTGAGGGAACTGCCTCATTTTTGAAAGTCCACCGGATCCCGGTTGAGTCGGTCCACTGGCCGCTGGATAAAGAATCACCCACCGCGGTAGATTATATCAAAGAAGGCAAGATTGATCTGGTAATTAATATTCCCAAAAGCTACCAACGGGAAGAATTGACAAATGGCTACCTAATTCGCCGCGCCGCGGTAGATTATAATGTTATGTTAATTACCAATCGCCAAATGGCAATGCGCTTTATCGAGGCGCTGGCTAAAGGCGCTCAGGATAAGTTGCTGATTCATAGCTGGCAGGAATATAATTAAGTCTTCTATAGAAGGGAAATCAGATTACTTTTTGATTTCCGGCTGCCTAACATTACGCCAACCCGAAAACCGCAAAAGACCCTTTTCCAGGGCGGCATCAGGAACCGTCAGAGATAATCTTACATAGCCTTCGCCGCTTTGGCCATATCCTACTCCCGGGGTTACTGCAACTCCAACCTGATCCAGCAGATCGGCAGTAAAATCCACCGAGTTATAACCATTAGGAACTTCAGCCCAGACATAAAAGCTGGCCTTGGGAACCGTCACTTTCAGACCGATTTTGGTTAACACTTTGATAACCAGGTCACGGCGCCTCTGGTAAACAGTATTGTGCTCCGCAATACATTCTTGCGGACCGGTTAATGCCGCAATAGCCGCATATTGAATCGCCTGGGGAATTCCCGAATCCAGGTTAGATTTCAGTCTGCGCAAGGCATCTATCATTTTGGCGTTACCCACTACCATCCCGATGCGCCAGCCGGTCATATTATAGATTTTGGAGAGCGATTGAAACTCCACACCGACTGCCTTAGCCCCGTTTGCTTGCAAAAAACTGGCAGGCTGATAACCATCAAAAGCAACTTCTGAGTATGGCCCATCGTGACAAACTGCAATATCATACTGCCGGGCAAACTCGACGACTTTGTTATAAAAATCAAGCCCGGCAACGGCACCTGTCGGATTGTTGGGATAATTTATCCATAAAAGTTTGGCTTTCCTCAGAACGTCATTGCTGATACTATCCAAATCGGGAAGAAAGTTGTTCTCTTCTTTAAGCGCCAGATAGTAGGGTTGCCCGCCGGCTAACAGGGTACTTATCGAGTAGACGGGATAAGCCGGATCCGGCACCAGGGCAATATCATTCTGGTCAATAAAACAAAAGGCAATATGTCCGATGCCCTCCTTGGAGCCGATCAGCGGAAGAACTTCGGTTTCGGGATCGAGCGAGACATTAAAGCGTCTCTGATACCATCCGGCAATAGCCTGGCACAACTCGGGCAAGCCGGCTGTTTCGGGATAGCGGTGATTGGCCGGATCATGCGCAGCCTGGCACAGCCTCTCGATAACGTGCGGTGGCGTCGGGATATCTGGATCACCAATGGCAAAACTGATTACCTCTTCGCCCCGCGCTTTTTTTTCGGCAATTTTCTTATTAATCTCAACAAAAAGATATGGCTTCAGTTTTTCCATTCGTCTTGAAAATTTCATCTTCTATACCTCAATCTGGCCATTTGCCTTCAAATACTATCTCTGCCGGACCTCCCAGCATAACTTCTCTATTGCCATCCCACTCGACGTTAAGAACATCGCCGGGGAGTTTGATGTCTACCTTTGAATCGGTATAACCAAGCAATTTGGCAGCCACGGTGATAGCGCAAGCGCCGCTGCCGCAGGCAAGTGTCTCACCCACGC
>CAZJIU010000060.1:0-13973 GCA_964546145.1 uncultured bacterium | reverse complement strand
AACGATAACGATTGGGATATACTGACTGATGATTTCGGTGCCGATGGAATTGCCGATACTTATGATTTGGGTGAAGGGGATGGACTACCTACTTCCGGCGAACCGAATTTTGAGTATACCGATCCCGATGAATTTGCGCCTTATACTTCCAGCTATTCAGTTCTGGATGTGACCGGCGAGATCGAAACGCTGACTTTAGATACGACCTATTCCCGGCTGTCGAAATCAAATATTGTGATTGCTTCGATGCTTATTTCCCCGGCTGAAGATCAGGGAAATTATCTGGATTTTTCCATGAATTTTGATTTTGTCGCGCGGCAGAGTAAGATCCGGATCAAACCTTCTAGTCAGCTTGCCAAAGGCAGTTACCGGATATCTTATCAGTATTATCCAATCTATCAGAGTGTCAAAATTAATAATAGCCCCTACACGGATGAGACTCTGGATTCCGATATATTTGACGGCATTCAGTTAGTATTCAATAATCATTGGTCACTCCGTAAAGTTGATTCACTGTCGGTCTGGAATAATCCCGAACGTTCTTTAAGATGGACCTTTAGAGTGGACCGGGCTTTGTTGCCTAACGGTGAGACCATCACTGGCAAAGGCTATCCTTCCCGATATGAATTACAATTCAGTTCACCGGATGTTGCCCTGTACGAAACTCCATATTCTTTGAGAGCTTATATCAATAAAGGTTCACCACTACCGGAAATTCTCTGGCCGGCAGCCCGCAAAACCAATTTCCGTTTATGGAATGTAACTGATTCTATAGCTGTACCTTTTGTATATTCCGGTGGGAAACAAAATAAAGATAAAATTTATGAATTGGCGCCCAGCGGATTGATTGAGACTTTTATTCTAAAACCCGATTCAGTTTATCAATATTCCTGGATTATGTCGTTTTCAACAACTGAGTTGGATACGCCCCGTTTTCAAGATGGGGATAAATTGACTATTGAGGTTACCCGTCCATTCCGCAGCAGTGATGTCTATGAATTTATGACAGAGGAACCAGTCGTAGTCAAAGAAGTTGCTAAAAAGAGTCTGGATGATATTCAGGTGGTTCCCAATCCCTATGTTGTTGCCAACAATATGGAGGCGCCGCTTCCACCGGCAATTACCAGCGGGCGGGGTGAGCGGCGGATCGAGTTTCGCAAACTGCCCGAGGATGCCAAAGTCCACATTTTCACTTCCAGTGGGGCCCATGTAATTACTTTGAGTCAAAGTGGTGGGATTCATAATGGAACTTTAGCCTGGAACCTTAAAAGCAAGGAAAATCTGGATGTTGCCTTCGGCGTCTACTTTTATATTGTCGAATCAAGCGTCGGTAAAACTTCAGGAAAATTAGCGGTGATAAAATGAAAAATCACAAAATGTTTAGAACTATTTTTAATCTTTTTACTCGGTTACTACTGATTACCTTAACCTTTCAGAAAGTGAGTGCCCAGAGCAAAGTTGGCACCTCTGCGGGGCAATTTTTGAATATTCCGGTTGGCGGAAAAGCAATTGGGATGGGTGGTGCTTCGACTGCGGCCGTAGATGATCCGACCGCACTTTACTGGAATCCCGGGGCACTTTCACGCTCCGGCATCAATCGGCTATATGCCGCAAATACCGACTGGTTGGTTGGCACTACTCACCAGTGGTTTGGAGTGCAGTTGATGATTACCCCTTACGATGCGCTGGGTTTCAGTATGAATAATCTGGATTACGGCAAGCGGCAGGAGATAACTACCTTAGAGCAGCCGGACGGGACTGGCGAATACTGGGAAGCGAATGACCTGGCGTTGGGGATAAGTTATTGTCGGAACCTGACCGATCGGTTTTCGATAGGCGGCACGATCAAATATATTTCGCAGCAGATCTGGCATGAACAAGCGAGTCAATTTGCAATAGATTTGGGTCTGCTATTTATTACTCAATTTAATGGCTTGCAGATTGGGGCATGTATGAAAAATTTTGGGGGTGAACTAAAATTAGCTGGTCGCGACCTGTTGCAGCGCATCGACCTGGATCCCGAAAGCGAAGGCAATAATGAGACCATAGTCGCTAATCTGAAAACCGACAGTTGGCCAATCCCACTGAGTTTTAATATTGGTACGGCGATGCCAATTATTAATCATAAGCAGCTGAAATTGACCCTGGCTGCCGATGCACTGATTCCGACCGATAATTCGGAAACCTTGAATGTCGGAATGGAGCTGATCCTGATGAAAATTTTCAGTATCCGGAGTGGTTATCAATCGCTCTTTCGGGAAGCTTCGGAAAATGGTTTAACGCTTGGTGCCGGACTAAAAGTGCCGGTTAGCTATTTGGATATAATTGTAGATTATTCATATCAAGATTTTAGCCGGTTTGGTACAGTCCAAACCACGGCGTTGAGTATAGGATTGAAGTGAAAGTGAAATGAAACATACTAAAAACCTTAGGAGGATGTAATGAAAAAAGTATGGATTGTTTCTTTGATTCCTTTGTTGTTGACCTGTGCCCTGATGGCGAATGTGAACGTTACATTCCGGGCAAACACCGCTGGGATTCCGGATACATTGAGTCCAGTTAGTATTGTTCAGATCAGAGGAAATGCTGATGCTAACGACAATACAACTGATCTATTGTCGCCGGGCGTTTACATTGCCTGGAATGCCAATACCACGATGAATCTGACCAACGTTGGTGGAGATTACTGGGAGGGCACTTTCCAGGTACCAGATCAAGCTCGGATTGATTACAAGTTTTTTACCAATCCCCATACATCAATTGCGCCTGGCGATGCCTGGGAACATAAGGGTTGGGAAGGAAACATGAATTTAACGGGTGGCAACCGACTGCTTGATCTCACGGGATTCAATGGGACTGATACAACCCTGGACCTGCAGTTTGTTAATGGTTTTAAAGGGAATATGGATCCGTTGGATAAACCTTATGCGACCAATGATTCGACTTTCGTAGTCTGGGTAAGAGTAAATATTCAGGGCTGGCGCGAATTTAATCCGGATACGATGTTGATTGGCGTACGCGGATCGAACATGAGCGACTGGGTAAGGACCGGTGAAATTTGTTGGGATACCACCTATGTGCTCACCAAGGAAAAAAATCACATTAATAGTGGACAGTGTGATTATCAAGGAAAATATTTTTATTCAGGTGCGGTTCACGTTCCCAACGCTTATGCCACTGCTGGTGTAAAATTCAAGTTTGTGGCGCATTACACAACTCATGATCTTTTTGAGAGCTGGGATGATATGCTGTATAACACAACTCCGGAGTATATGATTTCGACCTCTGGTAAAGATACTACAGTATTCTATAAGTGGTTTGACAATCTGAAACCGGGCGGATTCGAAGGCACCGATTCGGTAGATGTAACCTTTTATGCCGACTTGAGCAAGGCAATTGCCAGTAACGGTTTTGAAATCGGTGATACCTTATTGGTTCATTATGGTTACTTTAACAGTTCTGATCAGGTCTATTCGGCAACTATGGGACGTCAGGTAGGTGCGCAGAATTATTTTATCCAGGTACCAAAATTTGTGGTTGAGTTTGGAAAACCTCTCTATTACCAATATTACGTTGTGAAGAGCACTCAGGAACAGCGTGAGGTCTACTTCAATTTTGACTATAGCGGGGATGTGGTGGCTATGGCTGAGCGGCGGGCAATTGTGATTGATAGTTCGCCAGCGTATATTTCCGATGTCGAAGATAGCAAAGTAGATGCTCGACGGATACCATCGTTCAAGAACAACACGGTTATAGCTCAGCAGTTGAAAGTAGCTGTTGAGTGTGACATTCGACCGGCAATCTATCAACTAAGAGCCGGTTCAACCCTGCGGGATATTCAGAGCGGCTATACCCTTACACCTTTGATGCAGGAAACGAATCCTGACACTATTTTTGCCCTCGGAGTATATATCAATGGACCAATGTCCAACAATGGCGAAGGTACCTGGCAGACCTGGGGTGGAACTTTGAATGCCGATTCTACCCGCAAGATGTATGATGATGGGACTAATGGTGATTTGGTGGCTGGTGATTCGATTTTTACGATCATATATCAGTTTTATCCGGACAGTAATCATACAGTCGGGCAGGAATTTAAATTTGGGATTGGCGGTGGCGATAACGAAAGCGGCTACGGATTGAATCACATCGAGAATATTGATGATTCCAGTGATAGTACCAGTCTATGTGCTCAATGGGGCAGCATCAATCCAAAGTTCTATTTTGCCTGGAATTATGATACGGGGCAACCTGCCCTCGGTATCCAGGACGAACAAAATCCGGTTGCTAGGAAGTTTGCCCTTTATCAGAATTATCCCAATCCATTCAATCCGGAAACGAATATTCGTTTTACCATTCCTCAGCGTGAACGTACCACTTTAACGATTTATAACATGCTTGGGCAGACGGTTCGTCGCCAGATTTATGGCTATCTCGAACCGGGAAATTATGTATTTACCTGGAATGGGATGGATCAAAATGGTTCGGCGGTAGCGACGGGCATCTATTTTTATGAAGTGAAAGCCGGAAACAAATATCGGGATATTCGCAAGATGGTGCTGATCAAATAGTGGCACCTGATTTAAAATTGATCGGTTTATAGTAATCCGCCGAGTGCGGTCGGAGGATTACGTTTGAAACTTATGGTTGAGTAGCACCTAATTAGGTGAAATGGTGACTACATTATTTTAGAATCGCAATGCGAATTGATTTGAAGAATGCTTTAATTGTAGACAGGATTTGAAAATTAGGTTTAACCGGTTGGAGATTGTCTGATGCATACAATTGATCTGGTCATAGTGCTAATTTACATGGTTTCATTGATCAGTTTAGGTCTGTTGTTTCAGCGCCGGGCGGCCAACGGGATTGATTCCTATTTCCTGGGGAATCGCAATCTACCCTGGTGGGTACTGGGAGCTTCCGGAATGGCTTCTAACCTGGATATTAGCGGAACGATGCTGATTGTGGCGCTGATTTACGCTCTGGGCTCAAAGGGTTTCTATATTGAGATTCGGGGCGGCGTTACCTTGATTATGGCATTTCTGATGATTTTTATGGGTAAATGGAACCGGCGGGCGAGAGTGATGACGTTAGCCGAGTGGATGCAATTTCGGTTTGGTGATAATAAGGAAGGTCAGCTAGCCCGCTTAATCACCGCCATCACTTCCATCCTGGTGACGGTTGCCATGATTACCTATTTTGCGATTGGTGGCGGCAAATTCCTGGATAAAATTTTGGGAATTCAAAGCTGGCTGGGTTTGCCTTCAGAGTTTTGGGCGGCATCCATTCTGATTGTGATTGCCTCGATTTACACCGTCGCTTCCGGTCTGTACGGCGTTGTTTGGACGGATGTTTTTCAGGGTTCGCTGATATTTTTAGCAATCATTTATATCGTATCGCGAACACTGGGTATACACTTACCAGAATCTTTCTCTGTGTCGCATCCGGTACGGGCAATTGCCGGCGGCGGTTTTCAAACCATCAGCACGACATATCGGGAATGGACCAGCATTATTCCGCGCTGGCATCTGGGGATTGACTCCAGCAGCCTTTATTCCATGTATAATCTATTTGGCATTGCCATCATGTTTTATGTTTTCAAGGTTGTAATTGAAGGCAGCGGCGGAACCGGCAGCTATATGATTCAGCGCTACTTTGCAGCCAAAAATGATCGCGAAGCCGGATTATTATCGCTTTTCTGGACGTTTCTGTTATCATTCCGCTGGCCTTTTATCGGCGCTCTGGCAGTTTTAGGAGTAGCTTTAGCCGGTCAGGTGAGCGATCCGGAAATGGTCCTGCCAGTTGTTATCAGTCAGTTGCCGCTCGGGATCAAAGGATTTTTAGTTGCCGGATTAATGGCGGCGGCGATGTCCACTTTTGACTCGACGGTCAATGCCGGTGCCGCTTATTGGGTCAAAGATATTTATCTCGTCTATCTCAATCCTAAAGCCTCCAATCGCCAGCAAATGAAGCAAAGTTATGCGGCTTCGATTTTGATTATTATAGTTGGTCTGGTGCTGATGCTTTTTATTCGCAACATCAATGAAATCTGGGGTTGGATAACGATGAGCATCGGCGCGGGACTTATTATTCCACAACTGATCCGCTGGTATTGGTGGCGGCTCAATGGCTACGGCTATGCGATTGGAATGGCAAGCGGGATACTGGCGGCAATTATCTGGAAACTGGTCACCCCGGAGGGCACCGAGGAATACTTTGCTTTTATCTTTTCAGCCGGGATTTCACTTATTGGTACGATAATTGGAACGCTGTTGACCTCGCAAACGGATGACAAGGTTCTCGAAAATTTTTATCGAGTGACTCGACCATTTGGCTTTTGGAATCCAATTCGCAAGCACTTATCGCCAAAATTTATTACTCAGGTGAATGCCGAAAATCGGCGGGATATTTTTTCGACCTTTATTGCCGTACCGTGGCAGGTCTGTCTTTTCATGATGTGGATGGTGCTGGTGATGAAACGGTTTGATACTTTTGTAATTCTATTGAGTGTTGTCTTGCTATTGTCAGTAATTTTGTATTTCAGTTGGTTTCGCTATCTATCAACTGAAGTCGTCGAAAGCAGTGAGGTGAAAAAATGAATGAAATACCTGAAGACCTGTTGGGAAAGTTGATTAAGGTCGGATTTACCAATTATGAAGCCCGAACCTATCTCGGTTTACTGCGTAACAATCCTGCTACCGGTTATGAAATCAGTCAGCAGGTAAATGTCCCGCGCTCGGTCGTCTATTCGATCCTGCGCCGGATGGAATCGAAGGGAGTAGTCATCTCGATCCACGATAAGCCGCGTCGTTATATTCCGCTTTCTCCGAAACAGCTGCTTGCCTATCTGGAATCGGATTTCTCCAAGCGGGTTACCAATTTACGCGAAGACCTTATAGTTTTTAATAATAAACCGGAGAGCGAGGGCTTCTGGAATATCCGTGGCTATGATTCATTGATGGAACTGTGTACTTCTTTAATTAATGAGGCTGAGGAGACGATTTACATATCCGGCTGGAAACGGGAGATCGAGCAGCTCCAGGAATCACTATTGGCAGTAAAAAAACGAAATGTCGAGATTGTCATTTTCTCTTTTACCACTGTGGACTCGCAGTTAGGACAGGTATTTGCCTACGGCATTGAGGAGGAAAAGCTGGCTAAATTCTGGGATCATAAACTTATCCTGGTAACTGACTCGAAAAATCTGGTAATGGGCTCAGCCAATCGTGAGGATGAACAGCAGGCGATCTGGACCCAAAACCGGGCAGTTTTGACTATTGCGGTGAATTATATCATCTTGGACATTACCCTTTATGGTCAGCGCAAGGGTATTGATGTTTCCAGCACGGTGATGCAATTGATGACCGAAAAAGTGGATCATCTGGATCAGTTGATTGCAGAGACGGTTGCTACGACTTCCGAATAGGTCATGTTTACGGATTACTTTTATTCTATAATGGCAGAATGAATATTTCCCCAAATTACCGCCGATTACTGCTGCTGATTGGATTATTACTTTGCGTTGTAAGAGCGCAGCTTATCACCTCAGATCCGCCTTATCCAACGGAGAATGATTCGATTATCATTTATTTCGACGCCACTCAAGGTGACGCGGGACTGTTGAATTTTACCGGTGATGTTTATGCCCATACGGGAGTTGTTACAAGCCTTAGTACTCCTGCAAGTCTCTGGCGTTATGTAGTCACACCCTGGCCTGGTCAGGGGGAGAATCCCAATACCACTAAAAATAAACTTGTACCTTTAGGGACAAATTTATATCAATTGACTATCGGATTTCCGCGTGAATACTATGTTTCACATGAGAACGGAGCTTCCGTTATGCAGGGCGAAAAAATCCTAAAACTGGCTTTTGTATTTCGTAGCGCTGATGGCAGCCGCAGTGGCCGGGATGCAGGCGGAGCGGACATTTTCTATAATCTTTTTGAACCGGGGCTGACGGTTTTTTTTGCTCAGCCGCAGGTTGATCTCAGCTTTGATGATCCCCGACGATCGCCGGTTTTTGTCGGTCCGGCGGATTCCTTGCGGATTATCGGAAAAGCCGCCGCTATCGGAACCGTCCTGGATTCATTAAAACTGCTGGCGGATGGGCAGGTAGTAGCTGCCGTAGCCGATACGGAGCTAAGCTATCTCTGGCAGGCAGGTAATTTTACATCCGGTGGGCGGCTGATTAGTCTGGTCGGCAGCGACACGGCGGGCATGCGGGATACGACCGCCCTGGTTATTATGATCAATCCGCCGGCGCGGGATGCTAACCTGCCTCCGGGAATTCATGACGGGATCAATATTATTAACAATCAGGCAGTCATTCTGGCTCTTTTTGCGCCTTATAAAGATTTCGTCTATGTCATTGGCGATTTTAACAATTGGCTGGTAGATACCAGCTATTTTATGAATCAGTATTACGTAACTGAAGATAGTGTAATGTACTGGTTACAAATTGATGGTTTGGATCCTACAACCGAATATGCTTTTCAATATCTGATTGACGGAGAGTTGCGGATTGCCGATCCGTACACTCACAAAACCCTCGATTCCTGGAACGATCCCTATATTACCGAGGATATTTATCCGGATTTAAAAGCTTACCCTGTCGGCAAAACAGCGGAAATTGTCGGGATTTTTCAGACCAATACCTCTAATTACCTTTGGCAAACGGAAAATTACATCAGACCGGACAAAAAAAATCTGGTTATTTATGAGTTGCTGATCCGCGATTTTATCGCCCAACATGATTATCACACACTCTGTGATACTTTGAATTATCTGGCGGGTCTAGGAATCAATGCGATTGAATTGATGCCGGTTTCGGAGTTCGAAGGTAACAGCAGCTGGGGCTATAATCCGTCATTTCATCTGGCGCTGGATAAGTATTACGGTACTCCCAACGATTTTAAACGGTTTGTAGATGAGTGTCACGCTCGTGGAATCGCCGTCATCATTGATATGGTTTTGAATCATGTTTACGGTCAGTCGCCGCTGGTGAGGATGTACTGGAACTCCGCAGAAGGTCGTCCGGCTGCCAATAATCCCTGGTTTAACGAGGTCTCTCCGAACACAGCCTATTCGTGGGGCTATGATTTCAACCATGAGAGTAAATATACCAAAGCCTACGTTGACCGGGTTAATGCGTATTGGTTGACGGAATATCATATTGACGGTTTCCGGTTTGATTTTACTAAAGGCTTTACCAACACACCGGGTGACGGCAGTGGTTACGATGCCTCGCGGATCTCGATCCTGGAGCGCATGGCAAATGAAATCCGGAAAGTTGATCAGGACGCATATATTATTCTCGAACATTTCGCAAGTAATGAAGAAGAGAAAAACCTAGCTGAATATGAGATGCTACTATGGGGGAATTCAAACTGGAATTATGGTCAATCTGCAATGGGTTATAACGATCAATCCAACTTCTCTTGGGGTTATTATAAAACCCGCACCTGGAATGTGCCCAACTTAGTGACCTATATGGAAAGTCATGACGAAGAGCGTTTGATGTATAAAAATCTAAGCTGGGGCAATGCTGCGGGAAGTTATGATATTCAGGAACTTAATACTGCCTTGAATCGAATGAAATTGGTGAATGCTTTTTTTCTGACTCTGCCCGGTCCGAAAATGATCTGGCAATTCGGCGAGCTGGGTTATGATATTTCAATTGACGATCCCTGCCGGGTCTGTGAGAAACCGATTTTGTGGAATTACAATCAAGATTTATCTCGAGAAAATTTATATAAAACAGTGGTGGCATTACTAAAGTTACGACGGGAGAATGATGTCTTTACCAATCCGCAGACGAATGTCGAAATGGCGGTTAATGGTAGTGGGAAACGCATTATTTTAACCGGGTCGCTCAATGTCTTAATTATCGGGAATTTCGGAGTGTCCGATCTTGCGCTGGCGTTGAATTTCCAGCATGACGGTTACTGGTACGACTATTTTTCCGGGGATTCACTGGAAGTTCTGAACCCAACCGAACCGGTTACTTTCAAACCGGGCGAGTTTCATATCTATACCGACCAGCGGTTGGCAACGCCCGAACCGGGGATAATTAGTGCAATTGAAACTGAAACAACCACGATTCCCACAAAGTTTGCTTTGTATCAGAGTTTTCCGAATCCTTTCAATTCAACAACCACTTTTCGCTACGATCTTGAGCGGAAATCTGACCTTCAAATCCGGATCTATAATTTGATTGGGCAGGAGGTATTTACTTTCAGGGAAGTGGCGCGGGAGCCGGGAAGTTATACTTATTCCTGGAATGGCTGTGATATGAATGGACGGGATTTACATTCCGGAATATACTTTTTAGTCTTGCAGCGGGGCGACGAGCACAAGGTTCGTAAAATCACGCTGTTGAAATAAGCCTGCAACTATTTTTTGTAAAAAAATAAATAACAACGCATTCTATCGGCAAGTTGCCTCACTTGACAAGATTTTAAAATTGTCTTATTTTCCGTTCAATTTTAGCATGATGAAGGGATATCAAACCGATACGAAATTGCAGATTGTAAAGATTATCAAGAGGGGATAAAAAGATGTTTAGTATCTACCTTTGCATCGGTATTTGTGCGATTATCTGGATTGTCAATGGAATATGGTTAATCCAGGCAACTAGAGAATATATAATCAGTGAAATTTTTATGCACACCGGCTTAGGGATCTTTTTTAGTGTATTGGTAATTGAGTTAACCATTGGTGCATCCGAAGCCTGGACCCATTTTGGAATCTCGTGGTTAGCGGTGATTGGCTGGATTCTTTATCTACCTTCGGCTATTTTGGTCTTTGGTTCGATGATTGATCTAAAAACCAAGGGAAAATCAAACACCTCCGATTTTACAGCCACCACCGCTTTTATTAACAGGGGACTCTATGGTCGTATTCGGCAACCGATGACTTTGGGAATGGCAATTTGGTCAGTTGCACTGATTTTGGTTTTTCAGTCTATCCTGGCAATAATTTTAGGTTTTGTATCAGCATTTTGTTTTTGGATGGCAGCTAGAAAAGAGAGTGATCACAATATCAAGAAATTTGGCGATGCCTATATAGAATATGTGAAGAAGGTTCCGATGTGGAATATTTTGAGAGGATTAAGGAAGTAATAACTTTAGACTAAAGATAAGTCCATAAGAGAGGTAATGAGATGTTAAGCAATTTTTGGGGTAGTCCTGTATCCTGGTTTATGATATTAAATGTAGTTGGCTTTATTTTAGGTTATTTTGCTGGATTATCTAAGGATATGAGAAATAATTTTGCAAAATTTTCTAAAATTGTTCATAGAGCTTATGTAATTGTCTTCTTTGTTCTTCCATTAGGTATATTGCCATTTCTTACACAACCCAGATTTGGTTTTCAGCTCTGGATATTAATAACCGGGATGGCATTTACTGTTATCGGTTTCACTATTGAAGTATTTGCGTCTTATAAAATTGGTATCATACCCGGCGGTAAAGCAGGCAATAGTGTGATAGACGCAGGTATTTATGGTTTGGTAAGACATCCGATATATTTGGGCAACATTTTATGGTCTTTTGGTATAGTATTAATTTTAAGAGGTAAATACGCTTTAGTATATGTACCAGTTTTTATTATCCTGTCTATGATTTTAACCTTGGCTGAGGAGAAGGGATTGAGAGAAGATTTTGGGGAAACATATACAGCATATAAGGGAAAAACTAAATGGCGGCTTTTTCCGTATTTATTTTGAAAATAGATGGATTCAGAACTTCGCACGAATGGCGGAGTCGAAAAATATTTAGTAGAACAGAAAGAGTAAAGCTGAGGTAGTCAAAATGGAATTAATTCCCAAATTTGAAATAGGATGGATTAATGGGTGGATTCTGGTATTTCTGTATGGTTTAATATCCCAAATTTTGATGTTGACTTTTCCGAAGGATGTTTGGTCCAGGCTTTTCGGTCGTGATCGGTTTGGCTTGATAAAGAAGGAAAAAGTATTTAACGGGATAGGCAAATTATTAGGTCTTGTCTGTATAATCCTGATAATCTTTTTGCCATTAAAAATTGGGACTAATGTTTTCATCATCGGGATCACGGTATATGTGATTGGTTTCAGCGGAATTATCGTTGCCCTTTTCAATTTTAAAAGCTCAACCCCGGATAAGCCAGCTACTATAGGATTGTATAAGTTTTCAAGACATCCCCAGGAGCTCGGGTTATTCGTCTTATTTATTGGGATTTGTATTGCGCTCGGCTCGTGGATTGTGCTATTTATTTTAATCATCTCAAAATTGTTTCGGCACTTCGGAATTTTAGCGGAAGAAAAAGGATGTGTTAAAAGATATGGTGATTCCTATCGTGATTACATGCAACGCGTACCCCGATATTTTTCGATTGGAAAATAGTTAAAGAATGAACCAAAAAATATTAGAAAATAAAAGAAGGATTGGTACTAAATCATCTAGAACCGCAGGTTTTAATTGTATGTACCGAGCGGCGTCATATCTTGAAAAGAATGAATTATATCAATCAGGAGATTATATAGCGCCAAGATTACTACCAGGATTGATTAAATTTCTCGTAAAATACCGACTTATGAATTTCAATTGGAAGTTTTTTCCACGGGGGATTTATGAATATGTAATTGCCCGAACAAAATACATTGATACAATATTTAAGGAATCGCTTGAGAGCGGTATTGACCAAATTCTTATTTTTGGTGCCGGATTTGATTCGCGAGCCGTGCGTTTTGCCAAAGATAATATTAAAACAAGAATCTTTGAATTAGACTCGCCGCATACCCAGAATGCAAAGATAAATCAGTTTAAAAAGAGAAATGTTCCCATCCCGGACAATACTATTTTTATCCCCGTTGATTTCAATGTTGATTCGGCTTCTGAAAAATTAGAATTGAACGGATTTAGACGAGACAAAACCACTCTATTTATAATGGAAGGTCTCGTAATGTATTTGAACGAGGAAGCGGTAGCTGAATTGTTTAAATTGATCTACCGCCTCGCCGTACCGGGAAGTAGGTTGGTTTTTGATTATATTTATGCTTCAGTATTAAGGCAGGAAAATATTTATTATGGTGAAAGAGACATTTATCGAAGAGTAAGTAGCGTTCAGGAGTCATGGTTATTTGGTATCGAGGAAGGAAAAATTGAGGCGTTTTTAGGTAATTACAATTTTACCTTAATTCAAAATTTAGCTGCTGAAGATTTGGAAAAGATGTTTTTTAAAGACGAATTCGACAATATTATCGGAAAAGTCAATGGTACTCACTGCATTGCATATGTAAAAAAATAGCTACCTGCCTGGCGCTTCATATAATACTGGTGACCAACTTTAAGCCGTAGTTTGAATGAATCAGAAGTTTAAATATCCCATAACAACTTTCACTGACCTTCTCGGAAAGTTCAGACTCTATGACCTGATAGGCAAATTGACCGCAGGGAAAAGAGGTAAAGAATTCCTGACTCGGATTATTAACTTAGCGGAATTGAATGGTGACGAGAAAATTCTTGATGTGGGATGTGGTACCGGTACTTTAGCCTGTGAAATTGCCGGAAAATATAACGGAGCTTCAATATCCGGCATTGATATTTCCGAGAACCTGATTAGTATAGCAGGGCGAAAGGCAAAAAGATACTGTTACAACATTGATTTTAGGATTGGTTCGGCGCTTGAATTGCCATACAAAGAAAATACATTTAACGTTGTATTCACAACCATTATGTTTCATCAGCTGGATGTAAATGAAAAGCAGAGAGCCGTTCAGGAAATATACCGGGTTTTGAAAAGTAAGGGCAGGTACGTCTCGGCCGAATTCGGACCTAAAGCTGAGACAAAACTTCGAAGAATATTGGCAAAAGGCGAGTGGAGTTTGTACCCTTCACACCTGCAAGAGGCGGGATTCGAGATCACGTTCGAAGAGTTAGCTAAGGCGATGTGGGGTAAGAAAGTATTTTATCGAGTGGCTAAAAAATAAGAAGAAT